>JAHDBK010000301.1 GCA_020630455.1 Saprospiraceae bacterium | reverse complement strand
TTGTACGGATGTTTTGTCTTGAAAATCGATAAAACCTGCATCAAATTCGTTATGGTATGAAATGGAAATTACCAGCTGATTTGTTCCCAACATAACGATTTAAACGCTTTCTATTGTCATTAGACTTTCCAGTACTATTTTTCAATGAATTAAAGTTTTTTACTTCATTAGCTAGGTCTATTATTCGGCAAAATAGAATTTGTTTTGTGTTTCGTGTACCATCATCCCTAACGACTATGTCGCAAGAAGGGGTTAAAACAATATAGCGGCTCCCATCATATTCAACTATATCTCCAGTATAAATGCTTTCTTTTATTGGCTGTGTTATATAAAATTCACTTGGATGATAATTCTTTTCATCTAAGTATTCAAGCATATGAAGAATGGTATATCTCAAAAGCGAATCTTCTTTTTCCTCTGGATTTCTTTTCTTATCAAGAATCCAATTATTCAAAGATGTTGAAAGATGATTCCAGAAAATGTTCTGTATTAAATCTTCAATTTTGCCATTTCGATTTAAAAGGTTGAGAATACCAGTATTTTTAATTGCCTTGAATTTGTTAAATATGACATCTAAATCAGCAGAATCTCTTTCATAAACTTCAAAAATTGAAGTCCTAGCGTCAAGCTTAGGGTCAAGATTTTGTGGTGTTCCCGTAACAACAAAAGTTGGAAAGCGTAAATTGTCCTTTATCTCTTTAATAACATCATTTCCAGATGTGTCATTCCCGCCTGAACCTGTTAGGTCTAGGTCAACAATAGCTCCATCAAATCTATTTTCAGGATTATTCAATTTTTGAATTGCATCCTCTTTATTTACTCCAAATTCTTGTAAAACTCTAGAATCTGGATTGTCTAAATTGTAAGCCTTGATAAAACGAGAATAATCTTCACGCTTGTTCTCGTCATCTTCTACTATTAATATTTTTAGTTCTTCCATTGTTACTTATTGATTTCTATTTGGAAGTTCACTCCGTTATCACTTTTTCTAGCTGATAGTTCTCCGTTTAGTCTATCGGATGCTTCGCCAGCTATTGCTAGACCAAGACCTGTGCCGTCATTTTTTTTAGAATAACCAGGTTCAAAGATTGCTCCTGATTCAATTTCTATATCAGTTAATCCAGGCCCAGTGTCTTTGTAATCAATAATAACAGTGTCTTTGTTTTGTATAACTTCTAATACTATTTTCTTTCCTTCTGATTTGGATATGTCAAGCCAATAAATGCTATTTTCTATTAGGTTTGTTAAAGCGATATATAAATCTTCTGACCATCCAAAAATTTCTACTTTTTTATCACCAATAACATCAACACTAATATTGGCTTCTTCAATACTTGATTTGAAAACATCCAAACTCTCGTAAATGACTCGAAGAACAGAGAAGTCTGACTTTTTCTCTCTTTTCTGTTTGGCTAAAGGCGAAATTCGTTTAAAAAGGGTAGAAATGAATTTGCTATTGATTTTAAATCCGTTAATGCTTTTTGTTAGCTCATCTAGATATTCTTCATCATTAGTGGCTCGATAGAATTTTAAGTATCGTTCCATCACTTTAGTTTCTGAATTGAAGAATTGTAATGGTTTTCTACCTTCGTGAAGAATGAAGTTGACAATTTTGCCTAAAGTCGCTTGACCTTGATAAATCGCTATTGTTTTTTCAATTTCCTCTTTGAGTTCGGCTTTTTTAGCTTCTTCTTTGGTTAATATATTGTCAATTTCATCAATCGCTTTCTTATCTATTTTAAACTCTGAAAGTGTTTTTCCAATTGATATTTTAACTCCGGCCAAACTAAATAAGTTGTTTATTGTGTCCTGAATCTTTGTTGTTTTTCCTCGGCTTTTATCGCTTTTCACTCTGTAAAGAAATCTTCGTTGTTCTATCTCCGAAATAGCTGCACTCGCTAAATCGATAAGACCTAAAAAAGATTTGTTTTCTTTTAATCCATCTCTGGCACTTTTTTCAATTAATCCAGATTGTTCTTCAGATTGAATTGTTACAAAGCCGACTATTTGATTATTACTTATTCTCATAGACGGATTTTGAATCCTTCTATGGTCAAGTTTCAGCCAATCAACACCACTATTACCATATGGTCTAATTCTAAAATTGTTCTTATAAATATTTACACCAAACACTTCATTCAATGCACGTCTTGCTTCATTCTTCCCCATTAGAACCTTAGAAACGGGATTGATTAGACCCTTATTTATTAAATTGTCTATTGCTTCTGGTTCTCGGTCGAAAATTCTAAAATCTATTCTTACTTCACCACAAAAGTCCGAAGAATCAGAAACAGGAATATTCTTAACAATATCCTCCGTTTGGACAGCCTCTGGATTTACATTATTTTCAAATAATAAATTCGCTTCCCCCTCATCTGTTATTGTACCAGAAATACGATAGTCATAAAACTTAATGATGGGATAGGTATCAATTGTAATATTTTCATCTATTCTAGAAAATGGTGAGTTCTCGAAGAATAGATTTATCTTGAACCCCTCTTCAATCGACTCATCAAATGGCGAAATCAATTTACGTAGTTCCTCTACTAAAGGTTTTATAGTAGCTTCCGTCCAATAAGATAATTTTGAATCTATTTTCTCTATGACGTCCTTATTACCTTCGTCATCAATTACTATCTCTTGATACTTTTCATCTTTGGCGGTAATTAGAATTTCTGTTCCCGAAGATTCCTTGGTTTCTTTCTTCTCGATGAGAAGCTCAATGTTCTCTAAAAATTCATCGGTTTTAAAAATTCTCCAATCAATAACAGCCTCTGATTTTTCGCCATTTTCATCTATAGTCGAAAGTGTCATTTCTTGACCTAGAATAGAAGCTGCAAAACGACCAATACCTTTCCTCCCTTGCAAGGTTCTTGTACCTTTTTTGCTTACCTTTCGTTTTAATTTATCATTAGTTGCAGGAACAAGCCATTTATTGATTACCGTGTCGAAATCCATTCCGTGACCATCATCTTTGATAGAAATTATCAAAGCCACTTCATTTTCAATTTCGGTATATTTAAAAACGATGTCTACTTTAGTAGCATCTGCATCGTATGAGTTTTTGACTAGTTCAACCAGTGCGGCATATGAGTCTCCAATTAAATCACTACCAATTGTATGAATCAATCTAGCTGCCGGTCTTATTTTGTAAGTGAAATCATCGCTCATTCCAGCTGTTTTTTTATTTGAATAGCAATTTCTTTTGCCATCAAAGGAGGAACTGCATTTCCAATTTGTCTAAACGCAGCAGTTCTTCCGCCTTCAAAAAAATAATCATCTGGAAATGATTGAATTCTTGCAGCCTCACGTACTGAAATAGACCTAACTTGTTTATTATCAGGATAAATGTAATAATGACCGTCTTTGGCTATGTGAGCAACCATTGTATGAGAAAGTCCATTTATATCAACAACCTTAAATCTATCCACAAAAGCTTTTTCGTTTTTGTGTGTCTTAAGTTCTTTTGGTAAATCAGGATATTTGAGTCTTTCTGACTCATTTAGCCATTTGTTTATTGCAATTTCATAAATTTTTAAATCACGAACATTATGAGGTCTTGCAATATGCTGAGTTACAAAATCGACACCATTTCTTAGTTCAAATTTTTCAAGATATTCGGTACGAGGACTAATGTATTTGGTAACATTATTTTGGTCTCCAGGATTCAACACCTTTAAATCAGAAAGAATTTGACTTACTGTATACTCTTCCTTAACTCTTTCAAATTCTGGATATTCAAAATCAATCCCTTTTTTCCATCCTATTAGTATTATTCTCCTTCTTTTCTGCAATACACCGAAATGTTCTGATTTTTGAATGGTACAATCTAGTTCATAGCCAATACGTTTAAAATAGGCTTTCATATTCTTAAAATAGCTTCCTTTTTCAGCAGTAATTAATCCCATCACATTTTCAAAAACAAAGACCTTTGGTTCGTACCTCTTTAGAAATTTTGCATATTCTTTGTAAAGAAAATTTCGAGGGTCATTCTTCATTCGATTTTTATCCCTTGACCTTCCAACAAGCGAATAAGCTTGGCATGGTGGACCGCCAACTATTAAGTCAATAGATTTGTCTGTTGCTAGACTATCTATTTTTTCAAAAATAATTTTGTTGTTCTTTCCTCCAATGGGAATGTTAATTACGGAATTGGATATTTCTGCATTGCCACATTTCTCAATAAATATTTTTCTTGAAATTTTTTCTAAAATGTAATCATAGTAATCCTCAAGATTATTTTCAGAGCTTAATTTGTGATAGACTAATCTCGTCTCTAGAGTATCACAAGCCTTTTCATCTATTTCAACGTGTGCAACAGGATTGTAGCCAGCCTTTATAAAGCCTTCGGATAAGCCTCCTGCTCCTGAGAATAAATCTATGAAATTCAATTTTCTCATAGTTATCAAACGTTAAGCTCTAAATGTCCATATAATTTTTCAAGAATCTCATTTGGGTCAGTATCTATTGCTTAAGAAATCAGGTATAGTTCTTCAGCTTTTAAATTGGTCTTTTCTTTCGTGCTCAGTTGGCTTAGTCGGGATTTCCGTATTCCAGTTTTCCGAGAAACTTCTGCCTTATTTATTGATTTATCCGTTAAACACTTCCCTATAATGAGCCATACTTCGTGTATTACAATTGTTTTTCAAAAGTAAACAAAAGTTCCGAAAAAAGATACATTCTATTCGCTATTTCGGGTAGCAGTGGGGAAGTGAAAGCTCTTTTGGTTTTTTAGCTTTGGTAAAAACAAAATGTGCTTGAACTTGAGTTGACTCTTTTTTCAATTTGCGTACATCTATTTCAACTTCCTCATCGCACAACATCCTTTTCGTTGTTTAAAAAACAGGGACTTATCTGCAAACTAAAGTTCGCAGCACGATAGCATACTTGAATACACCTTGAAGTGAAATCCTAAAAAAGACAATTTAAAAACAAAATATTTGTAAAAATTTTAAATATATTATTTTTTGTTTTAAATTTACGTCTTGTCATTTAGCAATTAATTCCATGTTTGAAAAATCATACATCTACCTCTTACACGACGGTTATTTTAGATACAAAATTGGTATCACCGACAAGATGCCCCAGCGGCTCAACGAGATTCGTCGGAGCATGCCCAAATATCATGTCCGAAAAATCTTGGCATTGGAGGTTTATGGAGCTTCTTTCTTTGAAAGTTACCTGCATCTGTTTTATGCCTTTTTGAGGCGCCCCCATCGTAGGGGAAGCGGAAGAACAGAATGGTTCTGGTTCGTTTTCCCATTCACCCCGATCCTTCAAATGGTGCTCT
>JAHDBK010000300.1 GCA_020630455.1 Saprospiraceae bacterium | reverse complement strand
AAATACCTCTGCTAACACACCTGCTTCTGCTAATGTTATAGCAGCACTGTGATTGTTAGCATTAGCTTCCTCAAGCTTTTCCTTAAATCGCTGAAATCTAGGTCTAAAATTTCTTAACAGTTCAAGTGAATGTTCGACTCTCTGCAACTCTTGTTGTAGTTGTTCTAATTCGTCCATAGTTTGAGATTTGTTATTTGTGTTTGGGATTTGTTGACCATCATTAGATTCTTTTAATAAATGATGATTGAGTTTTATCAATTCTTTTAAAAACTGACTTGGGAAATGGTTTAATCCTGTTCTATTAGGTAAGTTAAGTCCCAGCTTTTGAGCTAGTAACTGAACAAGGCTTACACAATCATTTTCACCAAGTAAATAATTAGCTTGATTTTTTAAAAACCAAGTTTCGCTATCTTTTATTAGTTGGTCTAACTGTTTTTTTTTGATTTCTACTCTCAAGAGATACTGTGCTCTTTGTGGTATTCCATTCACATCACAAAGATGTTCTAGACATTCATCAACTAACTTGGCTGGTGTTGGAGATGACTTTATCAAGTTATGATTAGCCATGTTAAGCACATTTTCAGGATGAAAACCAATAGTTTTAGAGCTATATTTTTGGGATTTCGTATCATGGGAAATAAAAACGGCAAAAGCATGACCAGTTAAGCTAAAACTATGATTGTTTTTTGTAGATATATTTCCGTCCCATGCACCAAGTACAATATAATGTTTTTTAGGCATCAGCAGACTGTTTTTGGAAATCAGGAATAAGTTTTGCTACTATACCACTTATGTTTGTTTCAATAGTCTGAAAATCGTTTAATAAATTATCTAAATTTTGCTTAGACGATTTTGCTTTTGTCGTATTATTTTTTTGTTTCTGTTGTATTGCCTTCAATTGATTTGTTCTTAAAGCTTTTATACGTTTGTTTATTTCGTGTATCGTATTATTCATATAACGTGTAGCTAAGTTATTTACAATTGCAATACAATCATTTTTTCTTTCGGTAATAAAGTAGTCAGCAGTAGGGACAATTACTTTAGGTTCTATATCTTCCCTTTTGTACCAATAAGAGCCTCCTTGATTCCAATACTGAAGTTGATATTCCTTTCTTAAACTCCTAGTTCCATGAAAAGAAATTTGAGTTCGCTTAGAACTTAAAAACGAAAAGAAAGAATTTCGATTACGTCTCTCATCTGTATCTAGTAATTTCATACAGCCTTTTTTTATATCAACTGTATTATTAAAATAACTGTCTAAATCTTCTCTAACTTTACTCTGAAAATTCGTTCCATTTAGTTGATTAAAATATTCGTCTAACTTGTTATTTAGTAACTTTTGTCCTTCATCCCAATAAGCCTCAAATTGTCTATCTTTAGTCGCTTTATCTGTTCGTTTAGCTAAAGTCGGCATATGCTTATTTAACAGCTGTTTTTCAGCATTAACATAGTTTTTATGGTAGTGAGCAAATTTATCACTCAATAAGTCTAATATATTAGTTTTACCTGTTTTAATTGACGCTTCTATTCCAGAAGCATTTGTCTCAACAGTTTCAATATTTTTTTCTAAAATTGCCTTTTCTTCTTCTAATTGCTCTAAACTTTTACTAATACTTTCTTTTTTTTTATTAATTCTGTCATCTATTTGCATAACAATTTCAATACACACCTGTTGTAACTTCAAAAAGTTTTGGTTTTCTAATGTACTAATATCACTAGAAGAAATCAACTTATTTTTCAACTCATTAATGAATGAGTATTTATAGACCAATTCTTTAGCTTTTTCTTCATTTACTTTTTGTTTCCGTTTATGACGACTACAAACCCCCCAAAATAACTCCTCATTATCTTCACTTAAATTATCATTTTTAAATTCCTCGTATAGTAATGCGGCTCTTGCAGAAACGCCATACATTTGTTCTGCTTTGATACCATATCCTTCCTTTTGTAATGTGTTACTTACCAAAGAAAGCAAGTTTGGTGTAAGTCCACGACTTATTACTTCATCCTCTTTTCTATCTCTGTCGATTTTGTTGACAACGAAAATAAATTTTTCATAAAAGCTAGGGTCAATACCTTTGCGTGTTTTTATAATATCTTTTAGAAAATCACTTTGCCCACCTGTACTAATGTTCTCATTATCCAATACATATACAATTACATCTGCATTCTCAATAAAAGTTTGAGTCATATATTTATGTTCAGGATGCTCTGATGAGTTGTATCCAGGTGTATCAATTAAATAGATTTGGTTAGCATTAGGATGATTTTTTAAAAATGGAATATTTAAACCAATTTTGATATGGTCTATATAAGGGTTATTTGCCCAACCCTTAAGTTCCTTTTGTTCTATTTTCTTTTGCTTAAAATAGACTTTTTTATCCTTCTTAAATGTTATCTTAGCTTGATGTGGATAAATACTTTTTAAATCATCTGGCTGGAAATCGCCAAAATATGTTCCTTTTTCAGCTAACTCAATTTTCTCTACCCAATTATATCTTTTATATTTTTTCACATACCTTTTAAGTTCGTCTTCCGCTTTATAAGTAATCACAAAATAACTTTGGGCCTCTTTAGGTACGATTTCAATGTGAATATCTTTATTTCCAGTATGGTATAAATAAGTAAGACATCCTGTTCTAAAATAACTTTCAGCAGGCAATAAATCACAAGCACATAGAGCATTTAATAAGGTCGATTTACCTGCATTCACATTAGCTACAAAGCCTATTGTAAAAGTGTTATTCTCTAACTTTTGTAATCCGCTTTGAAGGACATTAAGATTTTTATATAAACCTACAAATTCGTGAAATAATGCTATTAAGTCATTAGCAACCTCCCTTTTCAGAATATTCAGGTTATACTCACTCAATAGTGTTTTAAATATATCAAATTGTTCCTTAAAGTAATTTAGCTTACCATCTAAAGGCTTGTTAAAATTCGTGTTTGATTCGAGTCTTTCTATGGTATCACTTATTAAAAAAGAACCTAAATACCGATTACCATTTCTAAGAGTCTCTTCAACAATTTCATCAATTTCTCGTCTATTTTTTTTTAGCTCTGTGGCTAAGAAAGCAGATGATTTTATGACTTCTTGAGTACACAGGTCAAATAAAGATTGTATTTCCTGAGCAAAGTCGTATTTATTGAACTCCTTATTTGTATAGTTTTGATACAGGTCTACATCAAATTTATTCATTGTTAAACTTTTATATTTAAATTATTTTTTGAAAAAAATCCTAAAACCAAGCTTCTTCGTCATCATCCGCGACAAAATTATCGTTACTTGAAGGTTGGGTTAAATTCGTTTTTTGGAGTGTCGTTGTATCATTCTCATATTCGTTACCTAATAATGGGCATTTATTCAAATCGTAATTTTCATCAATTATAATTTGTTGAAAGATTTTGCAAATACTTCCTTTTTGCCATTTATTAGATGCTTCTTTAACCCTATTTTCAATTTCATTAGGATTGTAATCAAGAAATACTTGAATGTTTCCATCTCTTGCTCCTGCTTGAACATTATAAATAGCCTCTCCATATTCAGGAAGTTTTTTGGGAGCATAATTAGCATTATCATAGCCCATAATAGAATCACAGGCAGCATTTGTATTTAATTTCAAACTTATTCTTAATGGAACTTCATTTTGTATGTTACTAATGTAAACTCCATTATATGACTGTGAGCAAAATAACATGTGTAACCCAAAAGCTCGCCCTTGTCTTGCAATTTGATCTAGGTAATTGTTGGCAATAGATTCATATTTACCTCTCTCAGCTTTAAACAAAACCTGTACTTCATCTATAATTAGTAAAATACGATGAAGTTTCTTCTTACAGTTGTTCACTTTTTTATTATAACTGTCAATATCTTCTATTTTTCCACCTCCTACTTCATTGAATAAGTTACTTCGTCGTCTTATTTCACTAGTAAAATACTCAAGTACCTTAATACCAGCGTCTAACCTCAGATTATCCTTTAATAAAATTTGGGTATGTGGGAGCTTTTGAAACTTTCTTAAACTAACTCCCTGTTTAAAATCAAATAGAAATAGTCTTATATCATCAGGTGAATATTTTAAACCTATTTGTGTAATAATGTTATTTAATAAAACCGACTTTCCAGAACCTGTTTTCCCTGCAATTAAGCAATGATGAATATTCTGTTTTTGTCCCATTTCAAGATAAAATGGATTAACACCATGTCTACCAATTTTAATTTTCAGATAACTAGGTGCTGCACTTCTATTAGGTAACAATCTTTCTTTTATTTTCAAAATTATATTCTCCAAATCTGTTTGGCTTTCTTCTCTACGATTAAAATTAAAATTATACTGTTTTAATCTTTCATAAAATTCTTTATTAACTAATCCTTGAATATTATCACAGATATTATCTCCATTTAGGGTTTTACGAGTGTATAGCATTTCTTTTGAGAACCATTGTAGCATATCAAAATATGCTTGCTGTTCCTCACTGATTTTATCATTGTGATTATCCAAGTAATTTTTTTTATCAATCGTGAATTTTTGCTTATTGTAAGTTAAAATGGTATAAATTCCAGTTTTTGTACACTCATCTACTATATTTTTGAGTTTAGATAGATTTTTTTTACTTAGTTCATTAACTGGATTAGCAATAATCAAAAACTGAAATGGTTGTTTAATATCAGTGTTTTTTTCATTGAACTCAATTAATGAATTAAAACGAGAGGTCAATATACTAGTATTAATTCTTCGGGCATCTTCATACAAATCATCTAAAGTTTTAGACAATTCACTTTCTGATGCAACAAACTGTATATTACCTCCTGATTGTTGTAAATTATTTAGTATGTTAAGGTTATCACTAAGCCCAAAATCAACAACTTTAAACTTTAATAATTTAGGATTAGTAATAGACAACATAGATATTGTCATATATTCCATCTGAAAATAAACCTCTCTTTCATTTTTCTCATCTACCTCAAAACAAATACCTTTAGTATTAGATAAATCTATCCAAAATGGGATTTCTAACTTAGGATGATTAAAATAACCTAAGTTAATATTGGGAAGTTGATTTAGTTCTAATAGATTATTCTTAAAATTTATTCTATAATTAGATTCTATCATTTTTCACATTTAACTATATATAATACTTTTATCAATCATAAATAAGCAGACATTATTATTTACATACAATAATCAATTACTATATTTTTTTTGAATCTAACTAACATCTCCTATTATGATCCAAACATCCCAAAAATAAAAAAACCTCTCAAGTTTTCAAAAGATTCAACATTTTTTACATCCAAC
>JAHDBK010000299.1 GCA_020630455.1 Saprospiraceae bacterium | reverse complement strand
CATAATATTGGATTGGGATGTACTTGGAATCCTTCTTTAATCAGAACAGCTAATCAAATAGTAGCAAAAGAAGTGGCTGCTACTGGTATAGATTGGACTTTTTCTCCTTGTATCGCTGTTCCTAGAAATGAGCGATGGGGAAGAACTTATGAAGGCTTTGGAGAAACAGCAGAAATTCATAAAATTATGGCTTTCGAATCTATTATGGGTTTACAAGGAACAGATTTGAGTGATAATGAAACTATATTGGCATGTGCTAAACATTTTGTAGGAGATGGTGGAACAGTAGATGGTATCGACCAAGGAAATACGGTTATTTCTGAAACGGAATTGAGGGATATTCACATGGAAGCCTATAAAGATGCTATTAATGCCAATGTAGGAACAATAATGGCTTCTTATAATAGTTGGAATGGAGTAAAGCTTCATGGACATAATTACTTGCTTACAAGTGTACTTAAAAATGAATTGGGTTTTGAAGGCTTTATTATTTCAGATTGGAAGGGCGTTGACCAAGTAGATGAGGATTATAGAACTGCGATTAAACGAGCAATCAATGCAGGAATTGACATGGTGATGGTTCCAGACCGTTATGAAGTATTTATAGGACATTTAATCAGTTTAGTTCAAGACGGAGAAGTGAGTGAAGATAGAATAGACGATGCGGTAAGAAGGATATTAAAACAAAAATTCTTATTGAATTTATTTGATGAACCATTAGCTGATGCTTCACTTTCGGGATTAGTTGGAATACAATCACATAGGGATGTAGCCCGTCAAACCGTCAGAGAATCGATGGTTTTACTAGATTCAAAAAATGATATACTTCCTCTTCAAAAAGACAATCAAAATATTTTAGTGGCAGGCACTTTAGCGAATGACTTGGGGGCACAATGTGGAGGATGGACGATTGCTTGGCAAGGGCTAAATGGAGACATCACCGTAGGAACAAATATCCTAGAAGGCATTCAAGCTGTTACGGGTACTTCTAATATTATTTATTCAGAAAATGGTGAAGTAAATGACCCTATTAATATTGATGTTGCTGTAGTTGTAATTGGTGAAAAAACACCTTATGCAGAGGGGCAAGGAGATAGGACTTCACTAAGATTGGATGTTAGTGACCTCAATATGATTAAAAACCTAAAAGAAGCAGGTATTCCTGTTGTTGCTTTACTCGTTTCGGGAAGACCTATGATATTAGGTGAATTATTAGCTTATACTGATGCTATTATTCCTGTATGGTATCCTGGTTCTGAAGGAGATGGTATTGCAGAAGTCCTTTTTGGCGATTATTTACCTAGTGGAATCCTTACCCATTCATGGCCGAAGAATATGGCTCAAGTTCCAATTAATTTTGGAGATGCCAATTATAATCCACTATATGAATACAAACACGGACTAGACGCTTTCCCAGAAGTCAGCACTGCCAATGATTTACTTCCTTATGCTGCGAGTACAACTAAAGACGGCAATCAAATTGTATGGGCTTTATCTGATGAAATCACGACGATGAATGCTTCTCCTAGTGATTTTGAAATCAGGATTGATGGGGTACTTGTCCAAAATTTAATTAGTCAAATTAATCTAGCCAACTTTGACGAAAGTATCCTAATTTTTGATTTAAATACATCTATACCATCAGACACAGAAGTAGACATTTCTTATGTTGGCAATAATATTAATGCTAATGATTTGGTGCTTGGTACCATCAATCAATATTTTGTATATAATGCTGTTATCGGAGCTGAATTAACTCATAATATACCTGGTTTTATCGAAGCGGAATTATTTTTTGATATGAATGGTATCCAAACGGAGCCTTGTACTGATTTTACAGGAGGATTAAACGTTGGATATATTGAAGCAGGAGATTGGATGAAATACAATGTTCTAGTCAACCAATCTGGCACTTATGAAGTTGATTGTAGAATTGCAGGTTTTGGGGCGGGTAATTTATTGATTATTTTTGATGACAATACCCAAATAGAAATACCCTATTCTACCACTGGTGGCTGGCAAAACTGGGATTTTTTTAGCAATAATATTTATTTAGAGGCGGGTTCATATACTATGGAAGTAAGGGCTCAAGCTAGTAGTTTCAATATTAACTTTTTTGACTTTAAACTCTTGAGTACTCACATTGATGAATATGAAGAAATCATTTCAAATATTAATATTTTCCCTAATCCTGCTCAAGAAAATATTCAATTAGAATTATATAGTAAAAATAGTAGTGACATCAGTATAAAACTAATAGATAATACTGGCAAATGGGTAAAAGAATTGTATTCTGGCAATATCTCTACAGGTGAAAATCAATTCTCATTTGACATCGCCAATGATATTCCAACAGGTATATATTTTATTGAAATAAAAGATGAAAACAAGCGGTATTTTGAAAAGGTAGTAGTTGAGTAAAAGCATTATTAATTGGCTACTCAAACTTCAAATACCCATCATCTATCTTTTTGTATTTGAGTATCATCATGTCTTTAACATAATTTTGATGTAATTTCCAAGGAAATTCGCTGCCCTGCTTGGGTAATACATCTAAAGAACGAGCAACATAACCTGAAGACAAGTCAATAATTGGCTCTGTTTTAATATTTCCATCTTTAAAAACAGGAGTACACACCTTTTTATTATGCTTCTCCATATAATTGAGCAATCGACAAACGTACAAGCAAGTCAAATCAGCTTTCAAAGTCCAAGAAGCGTTGGTGTATCCAATGACTACAGCAGCATTGGGTATGTCCTTTAACATAATTCCTTTGTAAGAAATCATTTCAGAAGGTTTAATGAGTTTGCCGTCTATATGAACAGCGATGCCTCCAGCCGTTTTGAGTTTAAGACCTGTAGCAGATACGATTAAATCTGCTTCGAGTTCCTTGCCTGACTTGAGTTGGATGCCCTTTCCTGTAAAGGTTTCGATGTGGTCTGTTTCTATAGATGCTTTTCCTTGTTTTATTATGTCAAATAAATCATTATCAGGTACTACACAAATTCTTTGGTCCCAAGGGTCATAAGAAGGATTAAAATGGGTATCCACATCATAGTCATCACCCATTTCTTTCTTGATTTGTTTCATGATGAATTGCTTGACTCCTTCTGGATTTCTCCTAGAATAGCTATACATGAACATAGACATGAGAATATTTTTCCACCTACCAAAAAAATGGGCTATTTTGGGCGGTAAAATACTATGCACAAAATTGGCAAATTTATCTTCCATTGGTCTAGATAAAATATAGGAAGGAGAGCGTTGTAACATGGTAACGTGAGCGGCTTTTTCAGCCATTGTAGGCACTAGGGTAACGGCGGTCGCTCCACTGCCTATCACCACTACTTTTTTATTGGTATAATCAATATCGGAAGTCCATTTTTGAGGATGTACAAAATCTCCTTTAAACCTTTCAAGTCCTTTATATTGAGGAGTATAGCCTTCATCATAATCATAATAACCAGTACAAAGGAATAAAAAATTAGTAGTTACTATTAGGCTTTCATTAGTTTTGGTATTTTGAGCCGTTATCGTCCAATTTTTATTTTTTGTAGACCAATCTGCTTTTATAATTTTATGGTTGAATCTAATGTGTTTTTTTATATCATTTTCTTCGACTGCTTCGCTCAAATAATTCAAAATCGTATTGGCATCTGATATAGAATTTTTGTGTATCCAAGGTTTGAAACTATAAGAAAAAGTCTGCATATCGGAATCAGAACGAATACCTGGATACTTGAACAAATCCCAAGTACCTCCTATGTTATCTCTAGCCTCAAAAATAGCGTATGTTTTATTCTTGCATTTATCTTGAATATGGTAAGCAGCATCAATTCCAGAAATTCCTGCACCAATAATAATAACATCAAAAAATGTTGAGTGACTTGTATTTTTAATCATAAATGAATTCTAATTTTTTTAAGAAAGCTTTCTTTTTTTCTCCTAGAAATTAACACGATAGAACCATCTGACATAACTACTTGTCCACCGTCCTCTTTTTCATATTTTACAATATGATTAATATTGACAATAAAGGCACGATGTACCCTAAAAAAGGGATAACCTTCTAGTATATTTTCGTATTCTTTGAGGTATTTAGTGGTTAATATTTTATTATTATTTATCAGATAAATCCAAGTATAAGATTGGTCAGATTCGAGTTTTATTATATCATTAATTTTAACGAACTCTAAGCCCTTACTTGTAGGTAATGCGATTTTATTATTATTAGTATTTTTATTATTAAGATTATTCAATAAATTACTTATTCTTTTTTTAAAGAACTTATCTTCAATTTTCAATCGTGCTTTTTCAACAGCTTCTTTTACTTCAGTAATATCTATTGGTTTCAATATATAATCCAAGCAGTTGAATTTAATAGCATTTAATGCATATTTGTCGTAACCTGTAACAAATATTACTTCAAAATTGATATTATTTAATTGAGTAAGAATATCAAAACCAGTACCATCTGTCAACTCAACATCAAGAAGAAGTAGATTAATTTCATTATTATTAATGAGTTCGACACCTTGTTCCACACTATCCGCCATTCCTACTATTTGAATATCATCTATATATTTATTAAGAATTTTTTCTAGTAGTTCTCTAGCTTCTTGTTCATCATCTATAATGGCTATTTTCATATCAATATAAAGCTTCTGTTTAGGTTAAAATTTTGGAAAAACAACAACAACCTTTGTTCCTAATGGCTTTTGTTGTTCATCAAATTTATCAATAAATTGAATATTATACTCACTTTTTTCAATCAATTTAAGTATTTCTAATTTATCATCTACAATTTCCATACCTCTTGACTTATACTTATTAATAGATTGCTTTTTTAATTGATTTGCTGCTTCTCTTCCTATACCATTATCTTCTACAATAATTTCTATTAACTCTTCTTTTTCATTCATAATAATTTCTAAAACACCGTTTCCTTCTTTTTTATTTGCTAAACCATGATTTATAGCATTTTCAATTATTGGCTGAAGAATCATGGTAGGAATTTCTATATTTTCATCTATATTAATGGTAAATTTAGTTTCAAATTTATCTTTAAATCTTGCTTTTTCTAAATCTATATAATTATTCAGTAAATCTAATTCTTGATGAATGGGTATAAAGTTACTCCTAGATGATTCTAAAAACATGCGAATAAGCCTTGAAAATTTGGTCATATATTGATTGGCTTTTTCTTTATCATCATCAAAGATAAACTTTTGAATCGCATTTAATGAATTAAAAATAAAATGGGGGTTCATTTGAGATTGAAGTGCTTTTAATTCTAGTT
>JAHDBK010000298.1 GCA_020630455.1 Saprospiraceae bacterium | reverse complement strand
AAAAAATAATATAAATAAAATCTCAATTTCTATAATAATCCTTTTATTATTAATTACTAATAATAAAATAAATGCTCAATTATCTTGTGTAGATAATGATATGGGCAATTATTGGGCAGAAAGTTGGACTTCTTGTCAGACAAGCGTTAATCCTAATGATACAAGACCACTTTCCCATTGGATTTTATACGAATTTGATGAAGTTCAAGCAATAGATAGTTCTCATTTTTGGAATGCCAATAGAGTTGGAGAAAGCCAAAAAGGATTAAATGAAGTATATATAGATTATTCTTTAGATGGAAGCAATTGGATAAGTTTAGGTCAATTTACCTTTCCTCAAGCCAATGAACAAAACGATTATGCAGGATTCGCAGGACCATCTTTTGGAGGATTATTTATCAAAAAAATATTAATTACTGTTATTAGCAATCATGGTGATGTATGTGCATCTCTAGCCGAAGCCCAATTTTTCATTGATCAATCTGTTTGTTATGGTGTTGAAGATGTGTGTGGAGTTTGTGATGGAACAGGAGAAAGTACTTGGTATTTAGATTCGGATGGTGATGGCTTAGGAGACCCTAATATTTCTATATCAGCTTGTGACCCACCTGTCAATTATGTTGAAAATGCAGATGATGATTGTGATACAGGATTAGTGGGTTGGTCAGAAATAGGACCTCTTTTTGAAGATAATGGATGTACAGGTTGTCATGGGAATTCTGGAGCAGGAGGTTTAAGTTTAACATCTTATGCCGGTATTACAAGCGGTGGAAATAAATGTGGAACAGGAATTTTAAGTGGAACTACATTAGTAGATATAATTACAATTGATAACTATGCTGGCTGTGGACCTCCTATTGGTTTTCCTTCTATGAACGATAGAGTAGGTGGAGCTTTAGACTCTACTGAATTAGCTTTAATTCAAGAATGGATTGATGATGGAGCATTAGAAGATTGTAATTGCCCATCAGGTTCAACTGATAGTGATATGGATGGAGTTTGTGATAATAGTGATCAATGTCCTAGTTTTGATAATAATTTAATTGGACAAACATGTGATGATTTAGATCCTTGTACTATTGATGATGTTTGGACTTCAAACTGTGAATGTGCTGGAATCCCAAAGCCAGATTCAGATTTGGATGGAGTTTGCGATGATATGGATGTTGAACCATTTAATCCTTGTACAGCTGATGGGACAATAGATGGAATTGAACCTGCTGCTTGGATACAAAACATATCAAATGATTGTGACAATGACGGAACACTAGCCGAAGCCGATTTAGATGATTATAATCCATGTATTGATGATAAGGGAGCAGTAAAGAATGTAGCTTGTGATTGTGGTATTAGTGGTTCTGTACTTGAAGGAGGCGAAGCCGTTACTTCAAAAGATATGGGAAATAATGCTTATAGAAAAGCATCAGGATTGCCAGATGGTATTTATACAAGTTTATTAAATGGTTATTACGATAGTCTTGTTATTAGATTTCCTTATATGGAAAAAGGAGATACCATTTGTTTTTATGTTCAATTTGATAGAGACTTTGGAAATATTCAATTTTCAATAAATAACTATTTATATACATTTAGAAATGAAAGTGGTCTTGCAGGATATGAAACTTCATTTTGTATGCCTACAAGAGAGAGTGGAATACAACATGCTGTAATAACGTCTTATCAAAGAGTTGCTGTTGATGGCTCTTCATTTAGGCGGTGTCCTTGTGGTCCAGATATAGGAGACCCTATTTTAGATTGTACGGTTACTTCTTATTATGATACCCTTAATGTATGTGATGTCATTACTTGTGAAGGAGATACGATGACTTTAAGTATGGGAGCAGGAGTGGTCGTAGATTGGATTGACCCCCACGGAAGGACTTTTACTACAGATGTTTTAGATTTAGGAATTATAAGTATTGAAGATGAAGGCTTATACACTGCACATTATACCAATGCGGCTGGATGTTATATTCATCAAAGTATTGATGTAGATGTTGATACAAGAGGAGCACCTACATCTACAGCTTTTGCCATTCAGCCAGATTGCTCAAT
Source organism: Saprospiraceae bacterium (assembly GCA_020630455.1). GTDB lineage: Bacteria > Bacteroidota > Bacteroidia > Chitinophagales > Saprospiraceae > JAHDCE01. The sequence continues at coordinate 3,282 of JAHDBK010000298.1, read as the reverse complement.
ACCTTCCTTAGGGGCATTAAGTATCTCATTTGATGATCATCCAAATTTTGGAAGAATTGAGTTCAGTATTGATGGAGGTGAAAATTGGCCGGGTGCTTATCGAGTTGAAGATACCATTGGGACATTCATAATAGATGATTTATTGGTAGGTGAATATAATTTAAGGATGCGTTGGTCTAATGATAATTGTCCTGTATATATTGGTACCTATCAAATAAGAGAAGATTTATCTTGTGTGACCGATACTGATGGAGATGGAATAATGGATGTTGATGATGCAGATGATGATAATGACGGTATTTTAGATGTTGTAGAATGTGGTGCCGATATTTATATGTTTGATGCAGATGGAGATGATATACCCGATTGTAAAGATATTGATTCTGATAATGATGGAATTTTGGATAATGTTGAAGCTCAACACACATCTATTTATATACCTCCAACAAATATAGATTCTGATAACGATGGTATAGATGATGCTTATGATACAGATTGTGCTACTTGTCCAATAGGTACAGTAAGTATTGATGTTGTTCCTGTAAATACAGATGGTCAAGACCTTCCAGATTATTTAGATTTAGATTCTGATAATGATGAATTATCTGATGTAATTGAAGCGGGTTTTGATCCTGTTTTAGATTTTCATAATGATATAGATGGTGATGGCCTAATTTATGGAGATGCTGAATTAGGTTTTGGAAATCCAGGAGGTATGATTAGACCTCTAGATTATCCTAATAATGGAACAGAAGGTGATTGGAGAAATAATCCTTCCTTACCTGTAGAATTAATTGAATTCGAAGGAAATTTCAAGGACTGTGCTGTTTATTTGAATTGGACAACTGCCACTGAAATTAATAATTATGGATTTGAAATTGTGCATAGTTCAGACGGTAGAAATTTTGAAAAAATAGCATTTGTAGAAGGAATTGGTAATAGTAACGAATCTATTAACTATACTTATTATCATGCGAATCCTAATATTGGAGATAATTATTATAGATTAATTCAAATTGATGATGATGGAACTCAAACCTATTATAATATTATAGTTGTTCAAGCAGATTGTATTAATGAAGAATTTGAAGCGAGTATTTATCCTAATCCAATAAGAAATGAATTACTCAATATAGACCTAGAATCAAGTATTTATCAGCCTTATATTATTAATATTTATTCAATTGAAGGAAAAATATGTAAAAAATTGAAATTTAATGCAGCAGCAGGCTTCAATAAATTTCAAATAGATATCGCCAACCTTTCACCTACTACATATAATATTCAAATAATAGGTGAAAATGATGGTCAATCTCAAAATTTCTTACTAATTAAAATATAATTTTGAACTTTTTGGCACAGTAATTGTATTATATATATCAGAGTTAAAAAATGAGTGAGTTAAAAAAAATAGCGTCTTGGTTCTCAGCCTTGACGCTTTTTTTATTTCTTTTAAATCTTATGGATGTTATACGCATCCGTGTAGGATAATTCATTACAACTTTACCACAATTGACTATACTTCAAATCTATATAGAAAAGCTAAGGTGTATTTTTCAATGTGGATTGGTATTGTTTTAATGATACTCTTCGTCATTCCTCTCAAACATGGCTACAACTATATTTTTTTAATGCCTTGGCTATGATAAAAAGTACTAATTTATCTTTCATAAAAAAAAATCGTATAACCTTTACTAATAAAAATATAATTTTGAACTTTTTGGCACAGTAATTGTAATATATATACCAGAGTTAAAAAATGAGTGAGTTAAAAAAATAGCGTCTTGGTTCTCAGCCTTGACGCTTTTTTTATTTTATTACAATTCTAAATCAATTCCTTCTTCTTCTTGCCAAGGTAGACCATGCTTGCCTAATACATCCAAAAATGGATCAGGATTGAATTCTTCTACATTAAAGACTCCTTTGTTCATCCATTTTCCTTGTAACATCATCATTGCTCCTGTCATTGCGGGTACACCTGTAGTGTAAGATACACCTTGAGCACCTGTTTCATCAAAAGCAGCTTGATGAGAACAATTATTCCAAATGTAATAAGTTTTTTCCTTTCCATCTTTTATACCTTTTATACGGCAACCTATAGAGGTTTCGCCACTATAATTATCACCCAAACTTCCAGGGTCTGGTAAAACGGCTTTCAAGAAATTCAAAGGTACGATTTCCATTCCTTTATACTTAACAGGTTCAATACCTGCCATTCCTATATTTTGAATTACTCTTAAATGAGTTAGGTATTCATCACCAAAGGTCATCCAAAATCTAGCTCTTTTAATACTTGGGAAATTTTTAACCAATGATTCTAATTCTTCATGATATAGTAAATAAGAACTTCTTTGTCCAATATTAGGATAGGTCAACTCTTTTCTAAATTCAAAAGGTTGGGTTTCTACCCATTGACCATTTTCCCAATAACGACCATTTTGAGTAATTTCTCTAATATTAATTTCAGGATTAAAATTAGTTGCAAATGCTTTTCCATGATCTCCACCATTACAATCTACAATATCTAAATAATGTATTTCATCAAAAAAATGCTTGGCAGCCCTAGCTGTGAAAATACTCGTTACACCTGGGTCAAATCCACAACCCAATAAAGCCATAATGCCTTTTTCTTTAAACCTATCTTGATATGCCCATTGCCATGAATATTCAAATTTGGCTTCATCCTTAGGTTCATAATTAGCAGTATCTAAATAATGAACTCCTGTTTCTAAACATGCATCCATAATTGTCAAATCTTGGTAGGGTAGTGCTACATGAATGACTAATACTGGATTAAAACTACGGATTAAAGCTACTAATTCAGGAACATTCTCTGCATCTACTTGAGCAGTTTGAATGGTTCTTCCTGTTCTCTTTTTAACATCATTGGCTATATCTATACATTTTGATTCTGTACGGCTAGCCAACATAATTTCAGAAAAAACTGCTGGATGTTGGGCACATTTTACAGCGGTCACTCTGCCCACTCCTCCTGCACCAATAATAAGTACTTTTGACATGTTAATTATTAATTTTTATATAATATAAATTGAAAATAAAATGTTTGATTAATAAAGAAATTTCTTTATTAATTGTCTTTTATTAAAATAATGAAAACAAATTTATATTAAAAAATTGATATGTGGAACACTTTCTTTAAAATCCTATTCATTTTATTAATAATTTTTAATTTTTCATGTAAATATAAGGATAAAAAGTATCGCTTTGAAAATGAAAAAAAGTATGTAAAATTATTCAATAAAATCCAAGTATGTCAAGATT
>JAHDBK010000297.1 GCA_020630455.1 Saprospiraceae bacterium | reverse complement strand
ATTATTATCAAACAAGTTTTTAAATTCATTTTTATTTAAGGAGAAGTGTAAAGGACAGATGATAAAGAAATTTCTTTATTATCTGTCCTTTATAAACAGATATTTCATCATTTTTTTGTACGAAAATCTTACATATTACAACTATTTAGTAACTTGTGACTTAATATTACAATTAAGATAATAAATTAAGTATGTATAGACTAACTGAAGCCGTAAAACACCTTTTAATAATAAATGTATTGATGTTTGTAGGTTCTAATCTCGTATTAGGAGAAGGAATTCCTTATGCAGATACATTGGGAGAGCAAGGAGTGAGGGCATTGATGATGTTTCCCTTTGAAAGTGAGTTCTTTCGTCCATATCAGATTATAACCCATTTTTTTATGCATGGCAGCCCATCTCATCTATTTTTTAATATGTTTGCCCTATTTATGTTTGGACCACCATTAGAAACCTATTGGGGTACTAAGAAGTTTGTATTTTATTACATTTCTACAGCTATTGGTGCGATGATGTTGTATTGGTTAGTTCACTATTTAGAAATTCAGATAACTGGAATTCAGCCTTCATTTGATGTACCTATTGTAGGTGCATCAGGAGCTATTTTTGGTTTATTAACGGCATACGGAATGATTTTTCCTAATAATGTAATACAATTAATTATTCCGCCAATTCCTCTTAAAGCTAAGTATTTTGTAATCATCCTTGCAGCTATAGAATTGTATCTGGGCTTGAGCGGTCAACAGACAGGGGTGGCACACTTTGCCCACTTAGGAGGCGCATTATTTGGCTTTTTAATGATAATGTATTGGAGAAAGAGTCAAGGGCGTTGGTAAGCTTTAGTATTAGATATAAATGTGATAAAGCCTAAATTTGAATAATAAAGAAACTTCTTTATCATTGCTTATGTTTTTGTGTTTTTTTAATAAAAATCAATAATTCTTTCAGTATTTTCAGTTTTTTCTAAACAATTTATACTCTTTGGGTGTCATAACTAGGACTTTACTTGAATTTTTTCAAGTAAAGTTGTATCTTTCAGAAAATTTTGAAAATATTGAACTAGGAGATTAATGCAATTAGAAGAAGCGAAAAATAAATTCATCCAATCATGGGGTACATTGGGAACTCATTGGGGGATTAATAGAACTATGGCTCAAATACTAGCTTTATTGTTAGTATCTGACAAGCCATTAAGTGCTAATGATATTATGGCACAGCTCAATATATCAATGGGGAATACCAATATGAATATAAGGGCTTTGATGGATTGGTCTTTAGTTTATAAAGAATTGGTGCCAGGGGAAAGAAAAGATTTTTATATAGCGGAAAAAGATGTTTGGAAAGTAACAAGCCGAATAGTAGAACATAGAAAACGCAAAGAATTAGAACCAATGATTCGTATATTGGAGGATTTGCAAAATGTAGAAGGGGAAGGCGAGTCAGTTGAAGAATTCAAAGAGGTTGTAAATCAAATTCATTTATTTGCTGTTAAGTCCGATGCTACACTAGAAAAAATTCTTATAGCAGATAGAAATAATTTCTTTAATATACTAATGAAATTAGTTTTAAAATGACCGATAATAGAATCTCGGTAAGCATCATTACAGGTTTTTTGGGGGCAGGCAAAACCACTTTACTCAACCATTTGCGAAAGCAATACCCTCAAAAAAAGTTAGCCATTATAGAAAATGAGATTGGAGAAATCAACATTGATAGCGAATTGGTTATCGGTGTAGAAGATGGAATTTTTGAAATGTCAGATGGGTGTATTTGTTGTGAATTGAATGATGAATTAGTTGATGTTTTAGTTAAAATATTGAATAACCACAGTGATATAGACCACCTAATTATCGAAACTACGGGTATTGCAGAACCTGATAGTATTGCTGCAATTTTTGTTACTGACCCAGAAGTGCAACAATATTTTAGATTGGATGCAACGGTTTGCCTCGTGGATTCTTGTCATGTATTGGATATGGTTGAAGAAAGGGAAGAAGCACGCAAACAGATTACATTTGCTGATTATATTATTATTAATAAAATAAGCGAAATAAGTGAGGATTATCTGAAGGAACTTAAAGTAGAGATAAAAAAAATGAATCAAGTGGCTGAAATTGAAACAGTCGATTATTCACAAACGAATAGAGATGTTTTAAATTTGAGAGCATTCGATTTAGAAAAAGTAGAAAAATCTATTACTAAAGCAGCCGAAAATGACCATCATCACCATGACCATACTTGTGATGAACATTGTCACCACCATCACGAACATCAACACACTCATAGAAGTGATATTACTACGCATAGTTTTGTAATTGATGAAGCATTAGATTTTTTGAAATTCAGGCATTGGATTAATATCTTATTGACTTTTCAATCAGAGCGAATTTATAGAGTAAAAGGCATCCTTAATTTTCAATATAAAGAAGAAAAAATGATTCTTCAATCCGTTAGAAATATGTTTGCATTCCAAGTAGGAAATCATTGGGCAGAAGAGAAAAGACAATCCAAAATTGTTTTTATAGGTAAAGGAGTAAAAAGAGAAGCTCTAGAAAAATCACTTCAATCTTGCCTATTCACAGAAACTTATTTCGAATAATTTTTCACATGATGATAATTGTTAATATTATATGAATAATAAAGGAATTTCTTTATTATTGTATTCTTTATATTATTTTAATAAAATAATAATATTAATAATCTAATAAAAAGGTATTATTATTGTAATTAAAATATATCCACAGAGAACATTTTTACGTCTTATTAAGTAGAAAATAGTCTTTACATTTAAAATAGGTATTTTAATATGAAAAAAATAAAATCAATTGCTATAATTCTTTGTACTGTTGTACTTGGATTTATGACCTTGTCATTTGTCGTTGGCGACAATCATGGAAAGTATTTCCAGATTGCTAAAAACATTGAAATTTTCTCAAATTTATACAAAGAAATCAATACGTATTATGTTGATGATGTAGAGCCTGCTCAATTGATGAGAATTGGAGTTGATGCGATGTTGGAATCCTTAGATCCTTATACTAATTATATTTCTGAATCAGAAATTGAAGGTTTCAGATTTCTCTTAGATGGAAAATATGGTGGTATCGGTGCAGATACAGAGCAAATTGATGGAAAAATCGTCATTACGAATGTCTTTGAAGGATTAGGAGCAGACAAAGCAGGTATAAAAGTAGGCGATGTAGTAAAAACCATTGACGGAAAAGAAACAGAAGCCAAATCTTCAGAAAATGTAAAAGATATATTAAAAGGTTCAATTGGCTCAACGGTTGAATTAATATTAGCAAGAGCTGGTGCAACTAAAGATATTAAAGTTACAATTACTAGAGAAGAGGTACAAGTGCCTAATGTTCCATTCTCTGGAATGGTAAGTGATAATGTAGGCTATATCGTATTGACTACTTTCACTCAAAATGCTGGTAAAAATGTTTCTGATGCATTGAAAAAATTGCAAAAAGAAAATCCAAGTATGAAAGGAGTAATATTAGACTTAAGAGGCAATGGTGGCGGATTATTAAGAGAAGCGATTAACGTTTCTAATGTATTCATCCCTAAAGGCGAAGAAATAGTCGTTACTCGTGGTAAGGTCAAAGATTGGGATAAAAGTTTTAGAACCTTAAATAGCCCAGTAGATTTGGATATTCCATTAGCTGTTTTGATTGATAATAATTCAGCATCTGCTTCAGAAATCGTTTCTGGTGTGATTCAAGATTTGGACAGAGGTGTTTTGATGGGACAACAGTCTTATGGGAAAGGTTTAGTCCAAAATACAAGGGATGTAGGTTACAATTCTAAAGTAAAACTAACAACGGCTAAATATTATATCCCAAGCGGACGCTGTATCCAAGCAGTAAGTTATAAAGATGGTGAACCTGTTGATATTGATGATAAATTAAGAACTTCTTTTAAAACCCAAAATGGTAGAAAAGTACTCGATGGAGGAGGTGTTCAACCAGATGTTGTTTTGAAAAATGACGAATTGAGTAATGTATTAAGAGGATTGAATAAAGAACATTTAATTTTTAAATATGCTTCTTATTATACTCAAAAAAATGAAAAAATACCTGCTCCAACTGAATTCAAATTTACTGAATTTGCTGATTTTATGAATTTCATTTCAAATGAATCATTTAGCTACGATACCGAAACGGAACAAATGCTGACTAAATTAGCAGAAAAAGCAAAGGAAGATAAATACTATGATGCTGTTTCATATGATATTAAATCTATAAGAGATAAAATTCTTCAAAATAAAAAGAATGATATTAAAAAATATAAAGAGCAAATTACCTCTGATATTGAAAAAGAAATCGTCAATAGATATTATTACAAAAAAGGACAAATAGAAGTCGCATTGAGAAATGATGGCGAAATCAAAGAAGCGATACAATTACTCAATGATGACGATAGATATAAAAAGATACTGAAATAAAAAAAGCACTAAAGATAGATTAAAAAAAGGGTATGTCGATTCGATATACCCTTTTTTAAAAACCCCTCTTTTCTAGTAATGCTTTCATTTCTTTTTGCAATTTTAAAGCAGATTCTCTCGCTTTTTCAGCAAAATCTTTTCCATCACTTGAATAAATAATCCCCCTAGAAGAATTGACTAAAAGTCCTACATCTTCATTCATTCCTAATTCAGATAGGGTTTGTAAATCTCCTCCTTGAGAACCTACACCGGGTACTAGCAAGAAATGCTCAGGTGCTATTTCTCTAATCTTTTTGAAATCTTCTGCATGGGTTGCTCCTACTACATACATCATCTCATCTTCGGTTGCCCATTCTTTTGATTTTTGTATTACTTTTTCAAATAAAAATAAAGAGATTTCTTTATCTTTTTGAATGGTTCTTTGAAAATCACCGCTTCCTTTATTAGATGTTAGTGCCAATAAAATTACCCATTTATTATCAAAACCCAAGAATGGTTTTACAGAATCTTCTCCCATATATGGTGCGATAGTGATAGAATCAAAACTCATTTTTTCGAAGAAGGCTTGAGCATACATTTTAGAGGTATTGCCAATATCTCCTCTCTTGGCATCTGCTATGGTGAAATGGCTGCTAGGAATATATTCCAATGTCTGTTCTAAAGTTCTCCATCCTTCTGCTCCCATACACTCATAAAAAGCGAGATTCGGCTTATAAGCCACACATAAATCCTGCGTAGCAGCAATGATTTCTTTATTGAACTCTAATACAGGATTGTCGTATGCTAATAAATGTTTTGGAATTTTGTTGATATCGGTATCTAAACCAACACAGAGATAAGATTTTTTGCTTAAAATTTGATTTTTTAATTCTTGGCGAGTCATTTGTTTTT
>JAHDBK010000296.1 GCA_020630455.1 Saprospiraceae bacterium | reverse complement strand
AATGAAAGTACAAGCCATTGTTTTAAGTTTTGTTTTCTCAATCATAGCTACAGCAAGTTTTGCACAAGCTAGTAGTTATGTAGGTGTATGGAAAACCATTGACGATAATACGGGGAATGCTAAATCTCATGTTGAAATCTATGAATCAGGTGGAAAGCTATATGGTAAAGTGGTTAAGATATTAAATGAAGACCGCAAAGATGCCGTTTGTGAGAAATGTGATGGAGATAAAAAAAATCAACCTGTTAATGGCCTAGTAATCCTAGAAGGATTAAAAAACAAAGGAGATTACTATGGCGGAGGAACGATTACTGACCCTGAAAATGGAAAAGAATACAAATGTTATATCGAATTAGAAGAAGACGGTAAACTAAAAGTAAGGGGATATGTTGGTTTTTCTGCTTTAGGAAGGACTCAATATTGGTATAAAGTCAATTAATAGTGTAATTTTAACACTATTATTAATAAAAAAAATTAAAAGTCATACAATAAATGTATGGCTTTTTTTGTTTATATATTGAAATTGAAACCAAACATACTTTAAATCTCAAAATTTAATAATCATTTGTTCACTTAAATCAACCTTATATGGTAAAAAATTACACTGAAAAAGACTTAATTAGATTTATTTACAAAGAAACTTCTTTAAGAGAAAGAATGGAAATTCAAGAACAAATCAATAAAGATTGGTCATTAAGAGAAGAATACCAGTTGTTATTGACAGCTTATAAAGAATTACCTAAAGTTACTTTCTCTCCAAGCAAAAAAGCTATTCAAAAAATATTGAACTTTAGTAAAGGATATAAAATGGAGTGGTGCTAAAAGAAGTTGTAAAAATCTAAGGGATTGTTTTAAATTAGTAATTTGACATTCTCTAAAATTAAAAAACCGTTTTCTAATAAAAGAAAACGGTTTTTTATTATTTTATTTTTAAAAAATTAAACTAATTGGAAGTGACCAATTTTTGGTCTTTTATATGTCCATAATAACGAACATCCTTCGTCTTTTCATACTGCTTCATAGCGAGTTCTAACTCTTTCTTAGTATTTCTTCTTAACAAAATACCTGTTTGATGGCTGTTTGGACTAGACTTAATCTCCATATAATACCCGTCTTTTAATGCCACTTTCTTTGACTGTCTTGCCATGTTAATATATAAATTTAAATTAAAAAATATTTCACGATTGTTGATACTTGTTCCATTAGGAAAGGGAGGATTTCTTTTTTTATTAGAATAATCTAATAATAGAAATGAAAAACAAGTCTTTTTTGTTCTAATGATTTATGCATATTTGCGAATATAAGAAAAATATTATAAATAAACAAAATATAATATGATTTTGTATGTCTTCTTATTTGAAATCATTCTAAAGAAGGGGTTTTTGATTAATAATTAAAATAATTTTTAATAAAATAGAGATTTAAAGTTTAGAGTATATTATATTTGCGACAATTTTAAGATTTTATTAATATTTAATAAATCGTATTCAATGATTAAATCATTCCAACGAATGAATTTGAAAAGTATAAAAATCAAATCAGCAATGGTATTCTGCCTTATATTAATGGCGGAATCTCTATCTGCACAAACATCCGGTTCAGGATTAAGTATTCCTACAGTTCTTTTATGGGTTTTAGCAGCAGTTATAGTGCTAGCAGCTTTGTTTATGGGAGAAAGTATATTGAAATTGGAAGCCAATAATTCAGGTGCAGACAAAAAACGAAATTATTCTTTATTTCCTAATCGCTTTGACTTTTTTGGAAGTAAAATTAAGCCAGGTGTTCCTACGGGTAACTTACACGTTCTTTCAAAAGGACATGATATTAAGTTAGAAGGAGGAGCAGAAAGAGTCCTTTTAGACTTTACTTCTAAAGGCTCTACTTATGCTATTAAACCAACTGATTTCCACGGTATTGCTCCTATTCCAAAGGTACAAGTAGAAGTTGGAGATAATGTTTTAGCAGGTGATGCTTTATTTTACGACAAAGCCAACCCTAATGTGAAATTTTGTTCTCCTGTTAGTGGTGAAGTTATCGCTATTAATAGAGGAGCTAAAAGAGCTATTACTGAAGTAGTTGTCTTAGCAGATAAGGAAATTAATTACCGTTCAGTAAACAAAGTCGACTTATCTTCAATTGATCAAGAATCATTGTTGACTTTTCTTCAAGAAAATGGAGTATTTCCTTTAATTAAACGTCGTCCTTTCCAATTAGTAGCTAATCCAGCAGAAACACCTAGAGATATATTTGTTTCTACTTTTGATACAGCGCCTTTGGCTCCTGATACAGATATGGTTTTAAATGGAAGAACTACAGCATTTCATAAAGGATTAGAAGTTTTATCCAAATTAACTTCTGGTAAAGTACATTTGGGAATAGACGCAATGAGCAATCAATTAGATGCTATTAATAATGCTCCTTTTTCAGAAAAACACTGGTTTGCTGGAAAACATCCTGCGGGTAATGTTGGTGTTCAAATTCATCACATTGCTCCAATTAGTATGAATGATGTAGTATGGACTCTAGGAGTACAAGAAGTAATCACTATTGGTGCTTTATTTACAGAAGGAAGATATAATGCTGAAAGAGTAGTGGCAATTACAGGTGCTGAATTTAATAAAAATCACTATGTTAAAACTTATCAAGGAGCTTGTTTGAGCGATTTGATAAAGGAAAATGTAAGTGAAGAAGTTGAAAATGTAAGATTCGTATCAGGTGATGTACTTACAGGTTCTGAAATTGCAGCAAATGGATATTTAGGCTTTTATGACGACCAAATTACCGTTTTAAAAGAAGGTAATTATAACGAAATGTTTGGCTGGTTACTACCATTAGCTCCTCGTCCTAGTATTTCTAGAACTTTCCCTGGTTTCTTGATGCCTAATTACGAATATACTGCCGATACTAATACACACGGTGAAAGAAGAGCTTTTGTAGTTACGGGGCAATATGAACAAGTATTACCAATGGATATTTATCCTCAGCATTTGATGAAAGCTATTTTGACAAATGATTATGAAAGAATGGAAGGCTTAGGTCTTGCAGAATTAGTAGAAGAAGATGTAGCTCTTTGTGAATTTGTTTGTACTTCTAAACAACCTTTACAACAAATTTTACGTGAAGGATTGGATATGATGCATGAACAAATGTAGAATTGATTATTTATTCTAATTTGATTATAAATTTAAAACGAAAAATCTTTACAGAAGAATAATAGATGAAACCAATATTAAATTTTTTAGAAAAAATAGAACCGGACAAAAAGAAATCACCATTTTTACATGCGGTTTTCGACGGTCTATTTACTTTCTTATATGCTCCTAAATCCACTACAAAAGGTGGAGTGCATATAAGAGACGGTATGGATTTAAAACGTACCATGGTAATGGTAGTGTTGGCTATGCAATTGTGTTACCTTTTAGGTACCTATAATATAGGCCACCAACATTTTACTGCAATGGGACAATACTTGGGATTCCTTGAAGGTTTTCATTTGAAATTGGCTCATGGTTTAATTAAATTATTACCAATATTCGTTGTAGCTCATGTTGTAGGTTTGGGTATAGAGTTTTGGTATGCTGCTAAAAAAGGTCATGCTATCGAAGAAGGATTCCTAGTGTCGGGTGCCTTAATTCCTTTAATTATGCCACCAGATATTCCTTTATGGATTTTAGCTGTTGCCGTTGCTTTTGCTGTAATTTTAGGAAAAGAAGCATTTGGAGGTACAGGTATGAATATCTGGAATGTAGCTTTACTAGCTCGTGTATTCATTTTCTTTGCTTATCCAACAACTATTTCAGGTGATGAAGTATGGATTTCAGGTATTGAAAAAGTAGACGGGGTATATATGTCTGAAGTATATGGTTGGGCACACCAACTCTTTGATGGCTTTTTTAATTGGTTCAATCTCGATACCTTTGGACATGGAGGTGTAGTGGCTGATTCCTATACAGGGGCAACACCACTTTCTATAGCTAAAACAGAAGGATGGGCAGTATATGATATGGCTGGTAATCTTACTGGTGGTGTTTTAAATACTTATAGTATTAACCAAATGTTTTGGGGTTTAATCCCAGGTTCAATTGGTGAAGCATTCAAACCAGGTATTATTATTGGTGCTTTGATGTTAATAGGTATAGGAATTGCGAGTTGGAGAATTATGTTGAGTATGATTATTGGCGGTTCATTAGTAGCAATGATGATGAATGGAATGGCTGGAAGTGATGCAGCAATCGCTATGAATTTAGATGAATTCATGGCAGTTCCTTGGTATGCTCATTTCTATATGGGAGGATATTTATTTGCAATGGCTTTTATGGCAACAGATCCTGTAACTGCTGCTTCTACCAACACAGGTAAGTGGATTTATGGGTTTATGATAGGTGCAATAGGTATGATTATTCGTGTATGGAATCCAGCTTATCCAGAAGGGTGGATGTTAGCCATTCTATTTATGAATACATTTGCTCCATTAATTGATCATTACGTATTAAGTTTTAACATTCAAAAAAGATTAAGTCGTGCATAGTAATACATATATATATAGTTTTGTCTTAGCAATGACAACAATAGTGGCTTTATCATTGGCAGGTATGTACACTGGATTAAAGTCTATTCATGATAAAAATGAAGAAGTTTATAATAAAAAAGCTATTTTATCTGCTGTAGCAGATAAAATCCAAAACGACATATCAACAGATGAAGCGGTAGATATTGAGTTCAAAAAAATGGATGGCTTTGTTTTAAATGCTACAGGAGATGTAGTAGAAAAAGGTTCAGAGGCTGCTCAAGGTATAGAAATGAGAAAAGAGGAGAAAAAACCTTTAAAAGAAAGATTATACCCTCTTTTTGTATATAATACTGGTTCTGAAAAAATTTATATAGCAACCGTAAGAGGTAAAGGACTTTGGGATGCTATTTGGGCTTATGTAGCCATTGACTCAGATGGTAACAATATTTCGGGCATTGCTTTTGACCACCAAGCGGAAACTCCTGGTTTAGGTGCTGAAATCAAAGATAATGCTGACTTTCCTGCATCTTTTAAAGGTAGAAAGTTGTTAAATAGTGAAGGTGAATTTACTTCTGTCGCAGTAATGAAAGGTGGCGTAAAAGTCCCTGACCATCAAGTAGATGGTATTACTGGAGCAACAATGACTTGTGACGGTGTCACTGAAATGATGAAAAGAGGTTTAGAACCATATCATCTTTATTTTCAATCAAAATAAATAATTATTGGTTTTAACCAATTTTATTAATAAATAAAAAACTAAAGAAATGGCTGAAGTTCAAGAAAAAGAACCCATTTTTGGTAGCAAGGAAAGAAGATTACTCATCGATCCTTTGAATGATAATAACCCAAT
>JAHDBK010000295.1:3221-5374 GCA_020630455.1 Saprospiraceae bacterium | reverse complement strand
TTAATAAAAAAGTTAAAAGGTAGGACATCAAGGAAACTACAAGTAGAATATCCTGAATTAAATAAACGTTATTGGGGCAAGCATTTTTGGGCAATAGGCTATGGAGGTTGGAGTTCAGGAAATGTTACATAAGAAATGATAAATGATTATATATATAAGCATAGAAATTCGTCAAATGAAGATAATGACGAAAACTTTGTTTTAGAGTGATTGGTTGCAGACTTTTAGTCTACCGTAATGAACCTATGGACTTTCAGTCCATAATGGTTCAGAAATTGAATATTAATTTGTTCAATTGATAAAAAGTATGCTTGAAATTATAGCTGTGATTTCTATAAAGTTTTGATAAAAAACATTCATCATATTTCGATTCCAAAGAAGATTGATTATCTTCGTGTTTATAAATAAAACCGTATGAGTCATTTTGTAGTATCGGCAAGAAAATACCGCCCACAACGTTTTGATGATGTTGTAGGACAGGAACATATTTCTACTACGCTCAAAAATGCACTCAAAAATGAGCAATTGGCTCACGCCTTCCTTTTTTGTGGACCAAGAGGAGTAGGTAAAACAACTTGTGCTAGAATCTTAGCCAAAGTGCTTAATTGCCAAAATTTGACTGAAAATCATGAACCCTGTAATACTTGTTCTAGTTGTGAATCTTTTAGTCAACAGGCTTCTTTTAATATTACAGAATTGGATGCTGCTTCTAATAATAGTGTAGAGCACATTAGAGCATTGATTGAGCAGGTGCGTTTTCAACCACAGCAAGGTAAGTATAAAATATTCATTATTGATGAGGTGCACATGTTATCTCAACAGGCTTTCAATGCTTTTTTGAAGACTTTAGAAGAACCGCCTCCTTATGCTATTTTTATATTAGCTACAACTGAAAAACACAAAATTATTCCTACTATTTTGTCTCGTTGTCAAATTTTTGATTTCAAGCGAATTCAAATTGCCGACATGGTAGGACATTTGAAAGGCATTTGTGAACAAGAAAACATAGAAGCAGAAGCTGATGCTCTTCACATCATTGCTCAAAAAGCAGATGGAGCGCTTCGTGATGCCCTCTCTATTTTTGATAGAATAGTAAGTTTTTCTGGTAAAAATATTAGCTATCAAGATGTTATTAGCAATCTAAATGTATTGGATTATGATTATTATTTTAAAATAATAGATGCTGCTTTATCTTCAGATGTTTCAGAAATGTTGATGGTATTCGATGATATTCTGAAAAAGGGTTTCGACCCAGAGGTTTTTATCAATGGTTTAGCCGAACATATTAGAAACATATTAGTTTGTAAAGATAACAAAACTTTGTTATTATTAGAAGTAGGGGAAGCACTACAAAAACGTTACAAAGAACAAGCAGGACTCAGTCCTCTCCATATTTTACTGACTGCCTTAAACATCTGTAATGATTGTGATATCAATTACAAAATGGCTCGTAATAAACGCCTTCACGTTGAAATGGCATTGATTAAAATGTGTTATATTCAACAGAGTGTTGATCATATTCAAAATAAAAAAATAGAAGAAAAAAAAACTCCTGACTTAAAGGCTAATATTATTCCTGAAACTAAATCGCAAACACCCGTTGCTAATCATATTAATGAAAACAAAGTAAAAAGCGATAAAGCACCCAACAAAAGCATTCCTAAGCCGAAAAGCAATGCCCGTTTTGTTCCCCCAGCTAGTCTTTTATCTCCTAATATCAAGTCTTTACAATCCTTACATGATGAGGTAGAGGAAGAAAGTAAAAATAAAAAAGAGGAAGTCATCCCCACACTAGAAGTTATCCAATCTTATTGGGATGAATATACAAGGCAATGTACTTCACCTTCTACTAAAAACGCCCTTAAAAATTCCATCCTCAATATCGAAGGCAAAACACTAATAATAACTGTAGGAACTAATATTTCTAAAAGTAATATTCAACAAGAAAGTGATTTACCTACTTTTTTAAGAAAAAAATCAAATTATTCCGCATTACTCATTAGTTATATAGTAGATACTAATTTAGCACCTAAAAACAACGCCCCTGCTCCTAAAAAAGCCATTTCTAAAAAGCAAATATGGGAGCAGATGAAAGAGCAAAATCCATTAGTCGAAACCCTTAGAGAAAAACTAGATTTGAAGCCTGATGCTTA
>JAHDBK010000295.1:0-3121 GCA_020630455.1 Saprospiraceae bacterium | reverse complement strand
AAAATCCATTAGTCGAAACCCTTAGAGAAAAACTAGATTTGAAGCCTGATGCTTAGATTTAACATTAAATTTTTATTCAAATAATAGATAACATTAATTTATATAAATTAATAAAAATAGAAAAGAATTGCAATCATAAAATACAAAATATCAATCTAAAAAACTTCCCTAATTTGATTGAAAAATAAAGAATATTCTTTATTAAAATCTAAAATTCAATAATAAAACCTAAAGAAGGCGTTATCAATTGACTTTCATTTTGAAGTAATAAGGGGATGGCATTAGAGCCATCTGGATTCAAAGCTTGCCCATCTGTTGTTAGCCAGTCCGAACCATCTTCTGTTCTTTCAAATGTATAATTAGGCGCAGCAAATTGCTTGATATAAAATGCATTCGTCAAATCCAAAAATAAATCTAAAGTCAACTTTTTAAAATTCCATTTTTTATCTATTCTAATATCTACTTGATGGAATGCAGGCAATTGTTCTTGATTCAATTGGCTATAATCCAAAACACCTGTTCCTAAAGTTGCATAATTGAGTTGAGAAGCCTCCATATCAAAAGGAGTATAAGGAGCTCCAGCAGCATATCTGTATTTCAAACCAATTTCCCAATTCTTTTTAAATTTATATCCAATTGCTGTTGAAACTAAATGACCATAATCCCAAGCAGATGGAATGTATTCGCCACTTATACCTGTAAATTCGCTTTTATACCAAGTGTATGACAAAACTCCAAAAAAGTTTTTAGCCAATTTTTGTTGGGCAAAGAATTCTATCCCGTAAGTTCTCCCTTCCCCGATACTATTCACATCTTCATTCCCTATTGCACCAAAATCTCCTCCTTGATTAGCCAAAGAAATACCACTATTCACCGAAACAGGATAATTATTATAATCTTTATAAAATGCCTCTACTGTAAACCTCAATCGAGGTGCTGGAATGAATTCTGTTCCTAATACATAATGATATGATTGAATATATTCATTGTCTTTATTGACGAAAGTACCTGCATCATCTTTATATCCCAAAACAGTATAAATAGGCAGTTTATAATAAGAACCCGTTGAGGCATTGAGCGACCATTTATCATTAATTCTATACGATGTACCTAGTCTGTAAGATAATGTTTTCAACGGATTCATTCCTGTATCCGTAAATGAATTCATATCTGTCCTGAGTCCTAGAGAAACATTCATTTTTTCTTTTAAAAATCTTTTAGAAACCTGTCCAAAAAATCCTAATTTCACAAAGTCTATTGCTGAATCAAAATCCAAAATCAAAGCGGGTTGAACCACCTGTCCTGTACCATCTTGAATTTCTTCCCTTAAAATATTAAAATAATCATTATTGTATTTGACATATTGTAATGAACCTCCATAAGAGTATTTCCAATTATTCTTATATTGATTAATATCAAAACGCAATTTATTTTCTATTTCTTGAGATTCTGATTTTAAGGTTCTAAAGTTTTCATCAAAATCATTGCCATCTTCAAACTTATCTAACCTATTCTCAAACATATTCCTACTTAATGCCACATTAATAAAACCGTCTTCTATCAAATGCTTCAAGGAAACACCTGTCGTATAAGACCATTGATTAATCAAAGGATTACTCCTAATGATGTATTCTTTTTCAGGACTGCTTTCTTGTGGTGCAGCAAAAGAAAAATCATCTAAGGAACCCAAGCCTATAAAATTCAATGATGTTTTATTATTAATTTTATAATTCACTTTATACTGAAAATCCCAATAATTCGGACGAATAGGCAAGTCAAGTGCTTGGAACAAAAACTCTAAATACGAACGCCTTGCCGAAGCCAAATAAGTAACTTTATCACCTATTGGACCTTCTACTGTCAAGGCTGCTTCAGTTGATGATAATCGAAAATTCCCTTGAAAACTCTTGGGGTTTCCTATTCTTTGGTCAAATTGAAACACACTAGACAATGCGTTATCGTATCTAGCATGCATACTACTTGTACTCAATGTTACTCCTTCAATAAAAGACACGTTCAACATTCCTTGTGGTCCTCCTGCACTTCCTTGTGTTGAGAAATGGTTGATATTAGGTACTTCAATCCCATCTAAATAATAAACATTTTCATTGGGAGCTCCTCCTCTAATGATAATGTCATTTCTAAAACCTCCTACTCCAATAGCTCCTGTAACCCCAGGTAAAGTCTGTACCACCCTTGAAATATCAAAATTCCCGCCTGGATTCGCTTTGATTTCTTCTGTTGATAATCGTTGAATAGAGTTGGGGTTTTCTGCCGTTGTAATCGAAATAGAGCGATTGACTTCTATGACTGCTCCTTCGATTTCAATCGTTTCTTCTTCTAATTGAAAATTTACAGTATTATCATTTCCTGAAGTAACTACGATATTGTATTGGGTTAATGGTCGGTATCCTACATAAGAGGCACTTACATTATAACTGCCCGCAGGGATATTTTCTATTATAAAAGAACCATCGTATTCCGTTACCGTCCCTAATTCTGTATCATCTAACATGATGGTCGCCCCAATTAATTCTTCTTGTGTGTTTTTATCTATAACAGTCCCCGTCAGCACTCCTGTATTTTGGCTATATAGATTTACAATAATGTTTAATAAAAATAGTATTAAAATAGATTGTTTCATTATATGTATTAATATTTTTATTCTAAACAATCTAGTTTTAAAAGAGTTGTTTTATTGATATTATTATTTCGTTTTATTAATTTTTAATAAATAGGAAGATAAAAGATTTTAGACATTAGATTTTAGATTTTTTTTTATTCAATAACCTACTACTTGTGTAATACTAATCCATAGTTAGAATATTTTAGATATTAAATCTAAAAGTAGATAATTTGGAATTTTGTTATATCAAACATTGAATTACTAATATTTAAAGTCTATAAAAATTATTAAATTCTAATACTTTTCAATAAAAATGCCCCAAATACCTCGGTTATTTTTTATAAGATTTTTTTCAATAACATTATTAGTTTCGCCTTGCCTAAATCTTCCACAAAAATCAAAATAGTAATATATATTATTATAACAGGTCTTTTGATTGCAGATTGCACCATACCCAATTGTTAGGACAGAATTAAGCATTAATTAAGTTTAGAT
>JAHDBK010000294.1 GCA_020630455.1 Saprospiraceae bacterium | reverse complement strand
ATAAAGAGTTTTTGTTATAAATACTTGAAAATAGTCCATAGTATCTTTTGTCCAGCTCCGATAGTTCCCTTGATAGTACCAGATACTTTGGAGAAGCCTATACGCACTCGATATTGCACAGGTATTTCAGTACACTTCAACTTTTGTTTGGCTGCTTTTACTTGCATTTCTACTGTCCATCCATAAGTTTTATCTTGCATTTTTAGTTGTAATAATTTATTATATCGAATAGCTCTAAAAGGTCCCAAATCAGTAAATCGGTAACCATAGAATAATTTGATGAGATGAGTAGCCAACCAATTACCAAAAACTTGTTGAGGAGTCATAGAACCTTTTTCAGATTTTCCTAATGCTCTTGAACCAATGACCATATCGTAATTTTCTTCAATAATAGGTTTTACGAGTAATGGTAATTCTTCAGGATAGTCAGAATAATCAGCATCAATAAAAACTATAATATCTGGAGCGATTTCTTTTTGGGCTATGTGTTTTAAACCAAATAGACAAGCATTTCCGTATCCCTGAATTGGAGCATCTACTACAGTAGCACCTAATCTACTTGCAATTTGTGCTGTTTGGTCAGTGCTTAGATTATTACAAACGATGATTTCTCTTATCCAATCTTTAGGTAAGTCTCTTAATACATTTCCAATAGCATTTTCTTCATTGAATGCAGGAATGATAACATCTATTATTGGTTTGGAACTCATTTATGTAAAGGTAGATGTTTATTATTAGATTATAAATATATTTTATTTAATATTATCAAAATTATCCACTCCGAGACTTTTTACAATATTAACGGTGAAAATAAATATCATTCCGACACAAGCAGGTATTAAAATATTTAAAAACCATAATCCAAATGATGAAGCAAAAATATCTATTTTATTAGCTGAAAAATAACCCCATACATATAATGCGGCTTCACTCCTAACCGCAAAATCAAAGATAGGAGGAAGTGGAACGCTTGTTTGCAATAAAAAGATAGTCGCTATTCCTGCAGTACCTACCAACAAATTCATTTTGATATTAAAAAACTGTAATATTAACCAATATTGAAGTGTATACGTTAAATACCTTAAAAATGCATAACCTAAAGCTTGAGAAAGTTCTAGATTTGAATATTCTTTTAAAACTGCCATATCATCAGTGAATCTCCTCAAATAAGGGATTTTAGAAATAATAGGAATGACAAGTTGTACATTGTAATAAAAAATAAATAAAAAAGAGATGAGTAAGAATGCAACAATGCCTATTGTTGCGAGCATCAAGCCTTCTATTTCTAAATAAAAATAACTAAAATATATAAAGCCAATGAGTCCCATTCCATAAAGGGCTATTTGCTGACTAAAACTACTTACTAGAGTAGCTACAATTATTTTCCAGTTGTTTTTGGGAGAAACAACTAAAATTCTTCCTCCGTATTCTCCGATTCTATTAGGAGTAAATAAGGATAAAGAAACGCCTAGAAAAACACCTTTGAAAGCTTTCCAAAAAGGAATTTTTTCGATTTTGCGAATCAATACTTGCCATTTCATGGTTTCTAATATCCAATTGATTGGCATTAATAAAGCAGCAACAACTAACCAACTAATATTAGGACCAGTAAAGTGTTTTAAAAATTCATTTTGTATTTCATCAATTCTCTTATTATTAAAAACTTGAAAATATATAGTAGCTAAGACTGCAATGAATAAAACCCACTTTAAAAACACATTGAATTTACTATTTCTAAAAAGTCTATAAATAGGAATCAATCGCTTTTTAAAGCGTTTTTTTCTTTCATCATCATCTAGCCATTTTAGTATTTTCATATATTTAATTTGGATTTTAGGGGATGAAAATGTAGTTTTTTAATAGTTTATTCTTCTACATATTCTACTCTTCGTAAGAATCTAAATCCTAAGGTAATTTCAAAAACAGTATTAATCACTCTTGTTTCACCTACAGGTATTTGATTGCCTACACTATCACTATAAAAATATTTACCTGCGGGATAAAACACTTGTGGCCTAATATCTGGTGAAATTTTAAACTCTAAAGTACTAGAAATCAATTCAGAAAA
Organism: Saprospiraceae bacterium; assembly: GCA_020630455.1. Classification (GTDB taxonomy): domain Bacteria; phylum Bacteroidota; class Bacteroidia; order Chitinophagales; family Saprospiraceae; genus JAHDCE01. Next base: position 3,308 of record JAHDBK010000294.1, on the reverse strand, counting down.
TGGTACTTCAAATCCACCACCAAAAGAAAAACCATAAGTGAATTTATTTAAATCTTCATCATTGAATGGTAAAAATGTAAAATCACTATTATAGCTGATATTATAATCTCCCCTTAAACCTAGCAAATAATATGCCTTGAGTTTTTCTGTTAAATCATATGCACTACGTACTCCCAAAGTGAGTGAGACATTGTGAAACTCAGTATCTGAAACCCTTCTTGTTGTTGTATTTGTAATTGGACTATAACTAAAACCAGTTAATCTACTTCCTTTTACATGATAACCCGCTTCTCCAAAGATTGAAAAACGCCTCACTTCTGGTAAGTTTTCTATGTAAATAGAACCATTGTATGCAGGTAAAGGAGAACGTTCATAATTATTCCATTTTTGAAAGCCTAAAGTTAATCCCCCCTTAAGTCCAAATGCCATTCCTTGTGCTAAAGAAATCTCTACAAATAAGAAGTTGATTATTAAAATAGAAAATAATATTTTTTTCATAAATATAAATTTTAGAAATGCTCTAATTTCGAGACAAATATACTCCACTTAATATTAATAGCAAACCTATTACATAAACAAAATTCATGGGTTCTCCTCTGATGATACCAATTATTGTAGCAATGATAGGTATCATATAGGCAACTGTAGATGCAAAAACTGCACTTGTGATTTGAATGAGTCTAAAGTAAAAAATGGAAGCTAAAAAAGTGCCAGCTAAAGAAAGTACAGCAACATAAGCAAAAGAATTCCAAGCATTAGGGTCTGTTTGCATCACTTCAAAAAAACCCGATTGCAATAGTATTGGAAACATAGGTATTCCAATAAATATGAAAGAAACAGCACTAATAATTAGAGAATTGACTCCCTTGAGATGTGCTTGAACAGTATTAGAACTATAGGCATAAAAGCAAGTAGCTAGAATGGGTAATGTAGCATATAGAATATTTCCTCCTAAGGCTTCTTTATTACCTAATAAGATGATTAGAATAGCTCCTATTAATCCTACAACAACCCCTATGATTTGTGTTTTTTTAAATACTAATTGAAAAAATAACATGCCAATTAATAAAGTGAAAAGAGGAGTGGTCGAACCTAGTACACCTGTTACCGAACTGGTTAATTGTGTTTGTGCTACCGCAAATAAAATAGCTGGAACTCCAGAGCCCAAAACTCCTACTATAAAGTAAGATTTCCAATGTGACCAATCAATTTTTTTATATAAATAAATAAAAAAAGGTAAAAAAGCTATCGAAGAAATAGAAATTCTAAGAGAAGCCATCTGAATAGCCGTAAAGGACTCTAATCCTTTGGACATCATAAAGTAAGAACTGCCCCAAATGAGTCCTATAAAAATCAAAATTAACCATGCTTGTAAAGGTGTGCCTTGTTGAGTTTCCAAATTATCTGCTATTTTAAAAATAAAGAGTTTTCTTTATTTTTTGATTAGAATATACAGTTAGATATCTAATAATATCTATTCTTCGTAAATGATTTTTTCATATAAAATAACATTGTCATAATGATTGTTGATTTCATTATGGCTATTCAATTTTTGTTCATTATAATAATGCAATGTTGTACGGATAAGTTCACCATCAGGAGAATATTGAAGGCTTTTAGTCAACTGTTTTTGTGTATTGTACTCATATTTAATATTAGAATACAAATCCCCTAAATAATAAAATTGCTCTGAGCTTTTTAAATCTTTATTATAGGTAAAAATGAGGCTGTCAACGGGAGACCAAACAATTTTATCATCATCTCCTACATATGCTGTTTTACCAATTATTTTAGTCAATTGATTATTCTTATTGTAGGTGTAACTATAATCGCGAGATTCTGCTTCAGCGACCAACATTCGAATGAGTTTTCCCTTATCATCATATTCATAAGTTGTAGTAGCGGGATACATATCGCTATAATTGATACTTTTTGTCAATTGTTGCTTATTATTATAAAAATACTTTTCTACGAATGTATCTTGGGTAAAGGTATTGATGCTTTTATAAGAATCTACAAACCCATTTGTATTGATGGTTTTGATTTCGATTAAGTTTTCTGAATTTAACGGAACTTCAGGATTTTCCGATTGATAGACTTTAATTTCTTTTATTTTATTTTTTTGTAATAATTTTTCAAGTTCAAATTGCCCCATATTTTGAGTTCCTATACAAGAAATTGAAAGGAGAGGAATAAAGAACAATAAGAGGACGATTTTATTCATTTTTTATAACATTTATTCTTTTAAATAATTCAATGTAAATTTAATAATAAGTCTTTTGAAAAGGCTATTTTTTTATCTTTTTTGTATTGTTTTATAAAAAGTTAATGAAATTTAAAAATTAAGCTAAAATTAAAGTTACTAAATGTAATTTAGCTCGTCACTATAAGTAGTAAAACATAATATTAACTAAAAATCTAAAAATTATCATGGAAGAATTATTTGGTAAACTACCTGAATTTTTACAGGAAGACTTATTAGGTATGGCAAAGACGGTTGGTCTAGCTATTATTACCTTGGTTATTGGTTTTATGATCATCTCATGGGTTGTAAAATTAGTAAAAACATTAATGACTAAAAATGACGTAGATAGAGACCTACAACCATTCTTAGCATCTATTGTTAGTGTTGGTTTAAAAGTAATGTTATTAATTGCAGTAGCAGGAATGTTTGGAATTGAAACCACTTCATTTGTTGCTGTTATTGGTGCTTTAGCATTTGCTATTGGTATGGCATTACAAGGAAGCTTAGGACATTTTGCTTCAGGAGTTTTAATTTTATTATTCAAACCTTATCGTACAGGAGATTTGGTAGACATCCAAGGACATGTAGGAGTAGTGGATGAAATTCAAATATTTAACACTATTTTATTAACTCCAGACAATAAGAAAATTATTTTACCTAATGGTACGGTAACAAGTGGTCCTATCACTAATATTTCTGGACAAGGAGAAATCAAAGTAGTAATGACTTATGGTATTGGTTATACTGATGACATCGATCATGCAAGAACAGTAATTCAAAGAGTGGCAGATAGCTGTCCTCAAGTTTTACATGACAAAGAAGTTGACATTTTTGTTGAAGCACTAGCAGATAGCTCAGTGAATTTCTGTGTGCGTCCTTGGTGTAAAAGTGAACATTATTGGGATGTATTCTTCTATATGCATGAAAACATCAAGAAAGAATTCGATAAAGAGAAAATCGGAATTCCTTATCCTCAAATGGATGTTCACGTTCATAATAATTAATTTATTATACGCATCCGTATCGGATAATTCATTACAACTTTATCACAACTGATTATATT
>JAHDBK010000293.1 GCA_020630455.1 Saprospiraceae bacterium | reverse complement strand
TTTTTTTAAATAATAAAACCTAATTAATATGAGTTTAAACAATCAATCAAGAAAATCTTGCCCAATTTCTTGGGAAAGTATGAGTCTAAGTTCAAATGAAAATAAACGATTTTGTGGAGTATGTAATAAAAATGTGCATGACATTACACAATTAAATACTCAAGAAATCAATAGTTTAGTCCAACTTCATAATAATGATTTATGCGTGAAAGCATATCGTCATCAATTGCCTCCAACTAATAATTCCTTTATTAATAAAATAATTAAAAAAGCTAAAGTAGTAGGTGTAGTCGTATTACTATCTTTATTTAGTCAAGGTCTAATAGCCCAAGATAAAATAAAGAAAAAGGAATATAAATATAAACAAACGGAAACAATAGGTAAAAAAGTGACCATTCAAGGAGTTACTGTATTAAAAGGCAAACTAAGGAATAAAAAAATAGAAGGGTTCTTAGTAGAGGTTTTTACTAAAGATGGACTAAAAGTGAGTACTATTGAAACGGATGAAAAAGGTAGGTTTTCACTAGAAATAGATAAAGATATACTTGGAGATAGCTATTCTATTCAAGTAAATAATTTTGAGTTTAATTCCATAAATGTTAAATCAGTAAAAACTATGGATACTCAATTTAAATTAAAATTTAAAAAAATACCTTCTTATCAATTTATTGGAAGATATTTCTAATCAAAGGCCCTATCTACTGGTTCCCATAATTCAATTTTATTATTTTCTGGGTCAAGGATATGGACGAATTTACCATATTCGTATTCTTCGATTTCGTCTAGGATAGTGATGCCTGCAGCTTTGAGTTCCTTGACGAGCTCTTCTATGTTTTCTACTCTATAATTAATCATGAAATCCTTTTTTGAAGGATTGAAATATTGAGTATCTTCCTTGAAAGGACTCCAGTTGAGATAGCCGACTTCATTGGGTTTGTCCATTTGTCTAAATTCAAAAAGACAGCCATATTCATTGGTTTTTAGACCTAAGTGTTGACTATACCAAGCTTTCATTTGTTCAGGAGATTGGCACTTAAAAAAAATGCCTCCAATTCCAGTTACTTTTTTCTTCATATTTTAAAATTAATATTTTTAATAAAAAAACAAAAAAGACTACCCAAAATAGGATAGTCTTTTATCATTAAACATCTAAAAATCAAAAATTACTGGTACTTATCTATTATTTTCTTTTTTAAATCATTGAATTCTTCTTCGGAGATGATACCTTTTTCTTTAAGTGAACTTAGTTTTTCAAGTTCATCATAAATGCTTTGAGAAGGTTCATTTTCTTCAGAAAGATTTTCTTGTTTTTCAATGGCATCATGAACGATGAATCCTTCATTCATTTCGTCATTTTCTCTCATTTTTTCATGGTCGTCTTTTATCTTTTTAACGACTTCTTTATTTTTTTCAAATTTTTCTGCAAATTGTCTTTTCATTCTGTCGATGTCCACATCTAGCATGGTACCACCATTTTCAAAATGCGATTTGAATAATTCGCCTAGTGTAAAAGTACTTGCACCAGAAAGAATCCCCATAGTAGCTGCACCGATATAAGTTCCTGCAAATGGAATAAATTTGATTAAACTCTTGGCTCCTGCTCTCGCAAGGAATGTTCCCATGATTGATGAAACAATGGCCTTGAATTTGGTGTCTTCAAAATCTACATTGTAAACTTTAGAAATTTGTTTGACCATGTCTAGTTGAACAGCAGCTACACCTAAACTATCTACAAATGGAATAGGGATAAATGCTCCAGCACCCATAGACCACAATACATGATTTCTAATGATTGAATCAGTATGTTTACTTTGTACGTCTTTAATATTATTACTCATTGGTTTTAATATTTTTCTCGCTTTATTAATATTCTTGATTATTTTTTTCATTGTCTGAATGATTTAAATATCAAGTACAATTTATGAATGATTGATTTAATAATGATTGAAAAAACGATAAATCCAAGCAAAATTTAGATAAAAATAGTATTGCAGGCTTATTTTTTTTGATATGAATTAAAAAATGACCACCAACGCATTTGAATTACGCCATAAATAGCCTCTTTGAATATTTTCATACTCATTTTGGATTTTCCTTTCTCTCTATCTATAAATGTAATTGGAATTTCTTTAATGCTAAAGCCTAAGCTTTTTATAGCATATTTCATTTCTATTTGAAAGGCATAACCAATAAATCTGATTTTATCCAAATCTAGTGTCTCTAGTACTTTTTTGGTATAGCAAACAAAACCAGCGGTTGGGTCTTTGACAGGCATGAAGGTCATGAGTTGAACATAAATAGATGCTCCTCGAGAAAGAATAATTCTATCCCAAGTCCAATTTTTAACATTTCCACCTTTTATCCAGCGAGAACCTACGGACATATCTGCTCCTGTTTTACAAGCCTGATATAATTCTATTAGTTTGGAAGGAGGATGAGAAAAATCAGCATCCATTTCAAATATATATTGATAGTTTTTTTCAAGTCCCCATTTAAAACCTCTAATGTAAGCAGTTCCTAAACCTAGTTTTCCTTCTCTTTCTATAAGGTGTAATTTGCCTTGATATGTACTTGTTTTTTTGTCTTTTACAATTTGAGCTGTTCCGTCAGGAGAGCCATCATCTACAATTAATACATGAAAGCCTTCATCCAATTGAAGTACTGCATCTATAATGTCGGAAATGTTTTCCTTTTCATTATATGTAGGGATTATGACTAATTTTTCTGACAAAAAAAGATGTTTTTAATTAAAAATAATACAAATATACAAGTTCTATATATTAAGTAAGTAGAAAGACAATAGAAATTAGACAATAGAAATTAGATTTTTATATAAATAATAAAGAATTTTCTTTATTGTTTTAAACATGTTCTTATCAAAATTATTAATCTCCACCATTAATAAACAAAATTTTAGTAACAAAGCCGTCAGGATTAGATAGATTTTGTTCATTTGCACTAAAAACTAAATATACTCCTGATTGTGCTTTACGACCATTATAATCTCGACCATCCCAAACTGCTTGACCTCCATTAGATTGGGTTTCATAAATAAGGGTGCCATTGATATCTGTTATTTTAACGGTAGCGTCTTGTGCTAGTCCTCTTATAGCAATAGGGCCATCATAATCTGGTTGAACAGGATTAGGAAATGCAAATGCATTTTTATTATGAACAATATTACCGAAAGTAGCATCTCCTTGATAAGCAATTATTCCTACAGAAGTACCTATATATACACGTCCCGTATTATTATCTATACTAATTGATTTGATTTCATTAGAAAATAAAGGACTATTATCTGTTCTGAAGTGATGAATCTCTTCTAATCCGTCCTCAGATATCAGGAATACTCCATTGCTTGTTCCAACCCATTTTCGATTAGCTCCATCCACAGCAATACACTTTACATTTTCAGTATCTAGTAAATAGGCATTATTACCGTCTTCTCTTTGAACAATTCGTCTTGTTCCAATACAACTATTATCAAATACATTATTTCCACATTCAAATATAATGACTCCTTGTCCTGTTCCAACCCAAACATCTCCTTCTAGGTCAGTTACGATTTCATTGACACTATTACTTGTGAGTTGACTGTTGGCAGAATTGATATATCTAATTTGATTATCGCCATGACTATTCCAATCATCTCCTTCATTAAATACGACTAAACCACCAGCAGTATTGGTTAAATTGAACCATTTGTTCCCTTGTTGGTCAATATTAATAATGCCTAGAGTATTACTACCCGTTACAGGAAATGTTGTCCATGTTCCATCTTCTTGGTAAACAACTATGGGTTCTGTAGTTTGATGATTGCTCATCCAAAGGTTATTATTCTCATCAAAAGCCAAATCGATGACTCTTATTGAAGTAGGGTCAGCAGCCCCAGATGTTAAAGGAGAATCACCCGGAGTAAATAAATTAAAGTTTCCATTTTCTAGTACTATCATTCCATTTCTAAATGAGCCTAGATAGACTTTGCCATCGCCTAGAGGAGATAAAGCAATATTGAGTACATCTAAAATGCCGTTTAAGTCTTCTTGTGTTGTTTCATCATAATTGACCCATTCTCCATTGTTGTAGGAAGCGAAGCCATCGTTATTGCCCGCTCCTCCAAAGGGAACACTTAGGCTTCCATGTGCTAACCATAGTAGACCGTCTTCATCTATTTTGATATCTGATACACTCCCAGATACAGGAGAATTGAATTTTAATTTTATACAATCACTTGTATTTAAATCTACCAAAGGGAAACCTATGTTTTCTTGAAAATCTCCAAACCAAACTCTATTGTTTTCATCTTCAACTAATGAAGAGCCAGAGCCACTAATACAACCAAAAGGAATAGGTTCTTCTAAGTTGTTATTATTATTTAATAAAAATATACTTTGATTAAAAAAAGGTGGTTTTTGAAAAGCAATCCATATTCCACTTGGACCAGTTTCAAAATAGTTAATGATATGGTCTTCGACAGCTTTTATAAAAGTTAAATCATTAAAATCATAGACATACAAAGAATCATTAATATCTAAGTAAAGAGCATTTTGATAATATTCAATTGCATTAGAATTATAATCATCTGGGAATCCCTCATCCATATCTAATTTGCCCCATTGACTAAAATCTAAAACGTTTATGGTACTTTCATTAGCATAATAAACGCCTTCATTTGTAGAAGCATAAACGACATTATTGACGACAGTCAAACTATTAACAGCTATAGGCATGAAAGTAGTATAGTCAACTTCTTTTTTATTTAGATTTATTTTAACCACTCCAAAGCCTGTGGCTAAATAAGCGGCCTCGGCTTCAGTATATACTTGGTTTATTGAACGGTCTCCTTGAAGAGTTGTGTTTCGTTTGATGTCAGACATATTAAAAATAGAGTTGCCATCACTTGATATTATGTCGATATTGCTATTTTCGTATGTTACTACTAGCAAATCTAGCTGACTATTATATTCTAGGAAAGTAGGATTGATATCACTTAATCCCGTTGTTTTATCCAAGCGGCGTACAGAAAATTCTTGTTTGTCAATAATCAAAATAGAATAATCTGAAGAATACCAAATCTCTTCAGGTGTTTGGGAAACGTATTCGCCCCTCGTATAGGGCAAAAGTGAAAGCCATTCTCCTATAGCAATTTGGTTTTGGGCGTTTAAGGTAAAGGAGATGGTAAAGAGTAAAAAAAATGTAATTTTTTTCATTCAAGTGAATTTAATTCCTAGAGTATTGTTCTAAATATATGTTTAAATTTAGTGTTAAGTAAGGTATTAAGTAAAATAATTATACATTTATAAAATTAAATAATAAAGAATTTTCTTTATTATATGAATAGAAAATGGATAAAAAAAGCAGTTAAAATTTTAACTGCTTTTT
>JAHDBK010000292.1 GCA_020630455.1 Saprospiraceae bacterium | reverse complement strand
GTTAATCAAGGATTTGCAGGAATGCAAGAAAAATATGGTGTAGAAAAAGTATTTGACACTGGAATTAGAGAATGGACCATCATGGGTCAAGCCATTGGAATGTCTATGAGAGGCTTAAGGCCAATCGCAGAAATTCAATACCTTGATTATTTATTATATGGATTAGAGCCTTTATCTGATGACTTAGCGACTATTCGATATAGAAGCAAAGGACTTCAAGCCGCTCCAGCTATAATCAGAACTAGAGGACATAGACTTGAAGGAATTTGGCATGCTGGGTCTCCTATGGGAATGCTCATTACTTCCCTAAGAGGAATGTATATTGGTGTGCCTAGGAATATGACTCAAGCCGTTGGCATGTATAATACATTATTAATGTCAAGGGAACCTGGCTTAATCATAGAATGTCTTAACGGATACCGTTTAAAAGAACTTTTACCTGATAATATTGGAGAATATACGGTACCTTTTGGTGTGCCTGAAATCATTAGAGAAGGAAAAGACATTACTATTCTAAGCTATGGTTCTTGTATCAGAATTGTAATGAAAGCAGCAGAGAGATTAGAAGAGTATGGAATTGATTGCCAAGTAATAGATGCTCAAACGCTATTGCCTTTTGACATGGAACATAGAGTAGTTTCTGCCTTAGAAAAAACGAATCGATTATTAGTAGTAGATGAAGACGTACCAGGTGGTGCATCTGCTTTTTTAGTGCAACAAATAGTAGAGATTCAAGGAGGATTTAAATATTTAGATTGTGCTCCGCATACTTTAACGGCAAAAGCACATCGTCCTCCTTATGGTTCTGACGGTGATTATTTTTCAAAACCCAACGAAGAGGATGTGTTTGAAAAAGTCTATGAAATCATGCATGAAGCCATGCCAAATGATTTCCCGCTGTAAGAAGTTTACTTTTTTCCATTAAATTTGTATATTGCCAATTATTTAAATACAAATCAGTACAATTTAATATGGCAAAATCTAAAAGAAAAAGAAAAGCAGAAATTCAAAACAAAAAAGAAGAACGCAAAATATTTATCACAATAATTGCTATTACAATAGTATTATTAATTTTAATGTTTGTTTTTTATTACACTTCTAGTTTTTAGAGTATTTTGAATACAATAAATATTTTAAAAACTAATTTTTAAGTAAAAAAGTATCTCTATAAATGATACTTTAATTACATTTGCGTTTTAAATTTAAAATTTATAAAAATGGGACATTACGAACCGGGTAATAAAGGAAAATTTGTTTTAGGCTTATTAGGATTCTTCATCATGTTTATATTATTACTAATATATGTATATAATAGAAATGGAGATGGTTTAACGATGCTTTTCTAATTCCTTATACTTTTAAATAAAACATAAACGATTCATATCGTTCTTTCATATTCGTATCCAAGTAATCTGACTCATGGAACGAGGCTTTTACTTGGTAATCGAATCTTTCTAAGGAAGCTACGATTCTTCCTACATCCTTTTTATTTACTTTTAAGGTAACTTCTGCTTGTGTAGAATCCGCATTAGATGATATATGTGTGCTAATTACAGCTGCATTTTCTTGCTCAATTATACCTGATATTTTTGCTAATGAATAATCTTTTCTATTCATTTCTAATACAATTATACTTCCTGGCAAAGTAAATGAGCCCATAGCACCTAAAGTATTAAACAAATCTTCTTGAGTAATCAAACCCAAATATTGATCTTCTTTATCGACTACAGGAATAACAGATAATTTGAAGTCAGTCATTAGTCTCAATACTTCATAAATGTGAAAATGAGATAAAATATAAGGTCTATTATAATTGAGATTATATGATGAAATGGATTGATAAGCATCAAAATTGAGTAAATCGTCTTCAGAAACCAAACCCAATAATTGACCGTTTTCTACAACAGGCAAATGCCTAATGTGAAAATCTGCCATCATTTCCAAAGCTCTTGTACCTAAATCGCTCGGACTTAATGCCTGTATTACATTCGATATGAGGGTAACTGCAGTCATGTAGTTTCTATTATCGTTTTCGTCATTTAAAGTATTATATTACTAAAAACGTACCAACTTATAATTTCGTTTCAAACAAATGTATATATTTAACGACTAATTAACTCAATCATTCTTAAATAATTGTTTTGTTTTTATAAATTTTAATTAAAACACAGTATTTTTAGTACAAAATCACTTTGCTAAACGTTTCAAGTAAAAATAAATAATTTTTTTTATCATTATGAAAATATTAATTCCATACTGCATCCTTTCCATCTTCTTATTTTTCAATCCTTCACCTAATGAAATAAGTACAGGTACCATTACCATTACCATTACAAATGTAGAAGCCAATTCTGGAATAATGCGTTCTGCACTATATGACGAAGCTGGTTTTTTAGAAGATCAAAAAGAAGTATTTACTGCCAATGATACTATAGGTAACGCAACCGTTTTGACTGTTGTATTCAAAAATGTGCCTTACGGCGAATATGCTTTTGCTTGCTATCAAGACACCAATTCGGATTGGAAACTGAATGGCAATATGGTTGGCATTCCTAACGAAGCATACGCATTCACTCGACCGCCAAAATCAAAGTGGAGAAAACCAAAATTCAAAGAAGTAGCTTTTGAACTCAATGAAAATAATTATAATATCACCACAGAAGTTAAGTTTTGGGGAGATTATTAAACGCTATTAATCATTAATAAAAATGCAAAACAACGAAATCTTAGACAATAATTCATTGGATAAACCTCAAGAAAAACCACCTTTAAGTGTAAAGTTATTACATGGCTTAGAAATCATATTTATACTATTTTTCCTTTTAGGACTTTTTGAAAAAGTAGAACACACTCAATTTATACCTGGAATAAGCCTTTTGTCATTAAGCTTAAAAGCTTGGACGGTCCTTTCTATAATTTTACTATTCATATATGAAAAATATTATCAAAAGCTTCGCAAAGCTCGCTGGCTTTTAATTTCTATTTTCAGTATTTTATTGTTAATGAACAATCTTTTTTTTATTGAAAAGTTAGAGCACATTCAATACCTTTCAATATTTCCAATATATTTCATTAAAATACCTCTTGCTATTTTATATTTCATTTTAGCAACTCTCCATATATACAGAATTAAGGAGCCTAAAATATATCATTACATTTTACTTGTTGCATTGGGGATATTCTTAGCATCAGGACATCTCGCTAGGTATATTTTCTTAGGGTTTTATTTTCAAATCATAATATTCTTAATAATCACAATTTTAGCTATTTTCTGTTTTGCCAACAAAATCTATTTCAAGCACTCTAGGTACTTTTATATAAGAGCATTTGTACTTCTTTTACTAGGATTTTAATCATTTTTTGTATAAAAATTCTAAAAAGTGCGAAAATTCTACTGTTTTTCAATCATTTATAAAGATTGAAAATAAAAAACATCCATAAAAGTTTGTATAATAAAAAAAGAGAAACTACCTTTGCAGCCGCTTAGAAAAGAAGTAATTCATTAAAAGAATTTAAAAATATTTATTAACGTGGATACATTAAGTTACAAAACAAAATCGGCTAACAACCAATCTGTAGAAAGAGAATGGTTCATAGTAGACGCTACCCAAATGATTTTGGGAAGAGGTTGTTCTGAAATAGCTCGTATTTTAAGAGGTAAGCACAAACCTTATTACACACCTCACGTAGATTGTGGTGATTATGTCATTGTAATCAATGCTGAAAAAGTAAGAATGACAGGTTCAAAAATGGCAGACAAAGAGTATATAACATATTCTGGTTATCCTGGTGGGCAAAAAGTTAAAACCGCTCAACAAGTTATGGATAAAAAGCCTACTCACATAGTTGAAAAGTCTGTAAAAGGAATGCTTCCAAAAAATAAATTAGGAAGAGCTATGTATAAAAAATTATTTGTGTATGCAGGAGCAGAACACCCGCATGAAGCACAAAATCCAAAAGAATTAAAATTAAAGTAAATAGTTGTAGTATATGGAAATGATTAATGCAACGGGAAGAAGAAAGGCATCTATCGCTAGAGTTTATTTAACTAAAGGAGATGGAGCTATCACCGTAAATGGAAAAGATTTAAAAGAATACTTCCCTCAGACACACATCAGTAATAAAGTTTTACAACCACTTAATACCGTTGAGGTAGAAAACATTTACAATATCAAAATCAATGTAAAAGGTGGTGGTTATAAAGGACAAGCAGAAGCTATTAGAATGGGGATTTCAAGAGCTTTAGTTAAATTAAATGAAGAATTTAGAGTTCCTTTAAAATCTAAAAAATACTTAACTCGTGATGCTCGTGTGGTTGAACGTAAGAAATACGGTAAGCCAAAAGCTCGTAAAAGCTTCCAATTCTCTAAACGTTAATCGATTAGTGAATTTATTATTAAAAAAATTATTTTAAACGTAGAAAAATACTTTTCACAAATATGGAAAAGCCTACTCATAAACAGTTAATGGATGCCGGAGTACACTTCGGTCACTTGAAGAAAAAATGGAATCCTAAAATGATGTCTTACATCTTTGCCGAGCGTAAAGGTATTCATTTAATAGATTTAAATAGAACGATGGATTGCATGGAGGAATCTGCCAAAGCTATCAAACAAATTGCTCGTTCTGGTAGAAAAGTTATGTTTGTTGCCACTAAAAGACAAGTCAGTAAAATTGTTGCTGATGCCGCTTTAAGTGTTGGAATGCCTTTCGTTACAGAACGTTGGTTAGGAGGTATGATGACGAACTTCTCTACTATTCGTAAATCTGTTAAAAAGATGAACACTATCGACAAAATGTTGACGGACGCATCAGTATCTATTACGAAAAAAGAAAGATTAACATTAACTCGTGAAAGAGATAAAATCGAAAAAGTACTTGGGGGTATTGCCAACTTAAATCGCCTTCCTGCTGCTATTTTCATAGTTGACATCACTCACGAGCACATTGCTTTAAGCGAAGCTAAAAAATTAGGTTTACGTACTTTTGGTATCGTTGATACTAATGCAAATCCTAATTTAGTAGATTTCCCTATCCCAGGAAATGACGATGCTTCTAAATCTGTAAAAATTATTGTTGACTATATGGTTTCAGCGATTAAAGAAGGCTTAGATGAGCGTCAAAAAAGCAAAGCAGAAGCTCAAGCAAAACAATCATAAAATATTTACAGCGACAAGCTAAGTATTATTTTATGACTAATTAAAAAATTTTTATCAAATAATTTTATAAAATAAAACTGAAAATGGACGTAAAAATTTCAGCATCAGACGTAAAAAAACTCCGCGAAATGACCGGAGCTGGTATGATGGACTGCAAAAAAGCACTTGCCGAAACAGGTGGAGATTTTGATGCAGCTATTGAGTTTTTAAGAAAAAAAGGACAAAAA
>JAHDBK010000291.1 GCA_020630455.1 Saprospiraceae bacterium | reverse complement strand
ATACTAAGTAGAAAAAATATTAATGTACTTATCATATTGAATCATTTTATATTAGGAACAAAATGATTAATACTAAAGTTTAATACACTCGAATCACTTCTCCTCTACCCTTTCCTTCAATACTTCTGACATAAGCATTTAAAGCTTGATGCATACTTGTGAATTCATTCAAGACAAAACCCCTGACCACCACACATAAACCATACTTGCCAATGCAATTAAATTGCTAGAGTATGCAAACAAATGCATTTCCTTAAGGGTATAAATTTTATTTTTAAAAATAATAAACAAATCCATTAATAACCAAATCACAGCGAGTACTAACATTCCTCCAAAGAATATATCATCAAAATAAAATATTAATAAAGCCGCTTCTAAGCATACTATTCCTATGATTAATAGTTTAGTATTGAATATGCCTAATTTAGTGGCAGTAGTATGTCTGTTGGCTTTTCGGTCTGGTTCTATATCCATAACCTCTCCTATCAATTGAGATTGCATGGCAAAGAAGCATAGATATACATAAGTCATTATAGACAAATGTTCTGTTTCGTTTAGAATTATGGAAAAAGGAACAAGCAATAGGTATCCAAATTGAGCGATTAATTCGAGTGGGGGCGTATTTCTAAAACCTTTTTTAGGATAATTATAGGCTAATAATACTAATATTAATACACTAAATAACACGGCCATTTCCCAACCTTCATACCATATAAAAAAAATATAACAAATCGCTTGAATAATAATTAATGCCTTAGGGATAATTTTTAATTCTTCTTTAGAGCCTCTTGCTCCAAATAAATACGAATCTTTTCTTGGATTCAATTGATCTGTTTCATAATCAACATAATCATTCCAAGCATAAATAATAAAATTAATAGGAAAGGTAACAAAAGCTAATCCCAACCAAAAATCCGTTTCTAGCCAAAAGTCTTTCTGACTTAAGGGCAAAAAATACAACCATAGTGCTGGAAACCACAATCCAGGTCGTGATGATTTTAATATAAAATTGATTCGGGATAGCATTGAATTATTCTTCATTAAAAAAGCCACTAAAAAGTAAACTTCTTAGCGGCTTTTGTTTTGGTGATCGCGCTGGGGCTCGAACCCAGGACCCTTTGATTAAAAGTCAAATGCTCTACCAACTGAGCTACGCAATCTAACCATTGCTATTTTAAATAGCGGTGCAAAGATACATACATTATATATTATTATACAAATATTTTTATAATAAATTTAAAAAAAAATCAAAGATTAATTTTTCTATTTTTAACACATTGATTTTCAATAAATTAAAATTAAAAAATAAATAATTTTCTTTATTATTAATATAAATAATCTAAAATTTAAAATCTAAAAACTTTTGACTTACAACTTTATTACGATTTTCCACTATTCTACTCATCACTTTTCTATGTATTCTTTACTCACTACTCACTACTATATTTATTGATACATAAACTCCCAAGCGGTTCTATAAGTTCCCTTTTGTTCTACATATTGAATAAAATGGTCATAAAAAGGATGTTGAGCTATAGTTGCAGAGTCACCTATAACAATTAATTTCTTTTTGGCTCTAGTCATGGCAACATTCATTCTTCTCTTATCAGATAAAAAACCAATATCTCCTTTGGTATTACTTCTTACTAAAGATATATAAATAATGTCTCTTTCTTGACCTTGAAAAGCATCTATAGTTTGAATACTTACTTGTTCGCCAAGCTCTATTAAATTAGGGTCTTCATAAAATAATTGATTCATCCATTCTACTTGTTCTCTATAAGGTGAAATGATACCTATACTTACTGTTTCATCAATTTGCTTTTTCAATAAATATAAATGTTCTTGTAAAATTTGGAATTCATCAGGATTCCATTTACTACCTGATTCTGGATGCACTTTTTCATCAAAACCACAACCTGCAGTGTCAATAAATTCAAGTGGTGTATTGTCTTCAACATCCAACTTCCAATGTTCAACACTTATATCTGCTAATAATTGATTATCATAAAATTCTTGATTAGAGAAGCCCATAATGACCTCATTCATTCTGTATTGGACATTGAGTAAACTGACTTTTTCAAATCGCTGTATTGCCTTTTCTAATAGCGTAATATTCAATCCTTCTTTCATTGCCTTATTAGACTTGACGGTAGGCGGCAATTGGAAAGGGTCTCCTGCCAAAACTACTTTTGACGCCCTAGAAATAGGAATCCAAGTAGCTGGTTCTAGAGCTTGGGCTGCTTCGTCAATAACAACTGTTTTAAAATCAAAATTTTCTAAGACTGAATGTACTGTATTCACTAAGGTAGCACAGACAACATTGGCATCATATATTATTTGTTCAATTAAGCGATCTTCTACATCTCTTGCCCAAGCAGATAAATCACCCGCTTCTTTAAATAAATCCCTTCTTTCTTGTCGAGCAGCAGCATCAAAACTTCTTTTAAATTTTTTGGCTTTGCGTCTCGTTTCTGCTGCTTGTATCCTTATTTTTTTTATATTTTTATAATCAGGGTGTAATGCCAATTGGTTTTCAAGTGTCAAATTAATAATGGACTCATCAACTCTAGATACATTTCCTATTCTAACGACCTTTAAACCATTTTGATGTAATTTTTCTGCTAATAAATCAACAGCTGCATTACTAGGTGCTGTGACTAAAACTGTCTTTTCTGTTTGACATAATAAGCGTATAGCTTGCACTAAAGTTGTTGTCTTTCCTGTTCCAGGTGGTCCATGAATAATGGAAACATCATAGGAAGAGAGCACTTGATTGACCGCTTTGTTTTGTGAAGGATTCAAATGAGGTATTTCAACTTCATGATTTAATGCTCTAAACTGTGCTTGTTTTTTGCCTAAAAATATATCCCTTAACTCAGCTAATCTATCCCCTTTAGCTTTCAAAACTAACTGAAGGGCTTTTTCCATTTCTAGATAAGTACGTTCATCAAAAAGCAAATCAATAGTCAGCGAATTTCCCTTTAACCAATCATAAATATCATTGCTATTCAAAACAATTTTCATTCTGTTTTTATGAACATACTTAATGATACCGCTTTCTTCTTTAGGTTCTTTTCCTTCTCGATTGAGTACTACATTGACTGGCATTCCAGAACGGAATTGATGCGATTCATTCAATTGTTGTGTTCTCTCTCCAATAATATAGGCACGCTCACCATAAGTATAGCCCGTTTTATTGACAATAAATGGTGCCCAACACAGTCCTTTTTCCTTTTTTTTATGAAGTGGAAGCGATTGTACAAATTGCTTGAATTGAATAAAGTCTTCTTCTTTTTCAATTTGTAAAGTTTCTATTAAGGATTCTATTTCTTTGAGATGATTCATTAATTATTTATTAAAGTCTTCAACAATCCATTTGACTCTTTCTTTATCTTTATTTTTATATTGAATTAACGTCCATAATGCTAAGGCTGTAATATGATCATTTCCATGACTATCTCCACCCTTTAAACGCCAAGCACCATCACTTGATTGCTGTAAAATTAATTGATTAATTAATTCGTCATTGAGGTATTCGTATTTTTCAATATAACAAGCGATAGCCATTGCTTCCACTTTTACATCACTTAATCTTTTAGTTTTATTAATAATATTTTTTAAATGGTGTTGATTATTATTAATATAATTATTTACATCCAAATGGCAACCTTTATCCTTAATCCATTGATACATTAAAAGTACGTGTGTTAAGCCATAGCCCAAGGAATCTGACTTAGCATATTGCTCTATAAGTGTAGGAAAAGTTTCGTCTAAAGGATATTCATCACATAAAAAAGCTTGTACTAAAACTTTCTCCATTGGAGCTAATTGCATCATTTTTTTTAGAGTAGGTAATTTAAATTCTTTTTTATAATGAAAATAAAAACCTAATATATGTTGATCTAAATAAAAACTATCCTCAGATACTTTTTGATACATTTCATAATAAGGCAAGTCTTTTTTTATTCCTTCAATATGAAAAGCATAATCAATAATAGGGACAAGTAGAGGGTCTAAATGAGCCCCTCTATTTTCGATATATTGAACTGTAGAGTTTATTGCTTCTTCAATGGTTTTTGGTTGAGGAATAGACTCTTCAATACCTTTTACTTCATCATTTTCTATTGAACAGTGAAAAAAAAGAACACTTAAAATTAGTAGAAAACTAATTAATTTTAATTTATAAACCATTTTTTTCAATTTCGACTATAGCGGCTATATGAGCATCTGCAATACTCTGTCTAACTTCATCTTTCATTAAGGACTTGGTTTCTGCTGGATGGTTATAAAAGCCATTTTCAGTTAAAACGGCAGTCATATTAGTATTTCTAATAACATACAAACCCGTTGTTGCTTTCAATCCTCTATTCACCATTCCTGTATATGCTACAATATGCTTTTGAAAAACAGAAGCTAATTTCCTTCCTCTTGCACTACCTTTATAATACCAAGTTTCTGCCCCTTTTGCTGCAGGTGATGCCCAATGGTCAATTGATTGAGAACGAGCAGCATTAGCATGTATAGAAATGTATAATTTAGGTAAATCACTTTGATAGGCATTGGCTCTACCTACTCTACCACTCAAGAAGTTATCAATCTCGATTTCAGGCACGACATTATAATATTGAATACCTAATTCATCTAGTTTTTTAATTATCCTTTTAACAATATCACGATTGAATTCATATTCATAAAAACGAGTTCCATCTTCAAATTTTGGAGACCTTTTACCTTTGGTAAACATACCATGACCATTATCTAAACACCACAAATATTTCCCTTTGGGTTGAGGGGCTTCTTCATCGTTTTCATCTGTAGGAGTAGTAATGACTGGACTAGGGTCTAAAGTATCAGGTATATCCACTGTAATATCAGATGTTACCTCATCTGGCTTAACTATATCTAATTCTTCTGGAACAACTAGCGTTCCAATAGTTTCATTTTCAGCAATAATATCCGAGCCATCGGCTGCTATTTCTTCTTCCTCTTCAGGTGTCGGCTTTGGAGGTGGTTGAAAAATTTCCTCTGGTCTAGGAGCAGGTTCAACTGGTTTTGGTTTTGAGGGATTGTTCCCATCTCTTAAAAATGTAAAAAAGTTTTCAAAAAACTTTAAAATTCTATTTACAAACGACATAGGTATAAAGGTTTTTCTCTGTTTTTTTAAAAGTAATATTAATAATTATATTAATAATATTATAAAGAATAGTTGATTATTTATAATTAAAATATAGAATACTATTCTTTCAAACGTGAATATAAAAATAATTTACAAAAAATAACAAATTTTCTTTATTAAAATTATAAAAAATGAATATATTTGTTTTCAATTAGACGTTATTACGAAAAGTTTTTTATGAAAGATAAATTAGTATTTTTAATTATAG
>JAHDBK010000290.1:1788-5388 GCA_020630455.1 Saprospiraceae bacterium | reverse complement strand
AGTTACACTATACACATCTGGTTCAGAAACCATTATTTCATGAGTTGTTTCATCTGTACTCCATTTAAATTCATATATTTCTATATTGAGGTTGGGAAATCCTATAGTATATGGAAATTCATTGGCACATAATGTAAAACTTATATCATTACCTACTGGGGGTAAATCATATTTTATTAAGTTTATAGCATCAATATTGATACAATTATTACTATTGGTAACAGTAACAGAATAATCACCACCTTCTTCTACTGTTATAGTAGGTGTAGTAGCTCCATTACTCCAGTTATAAGAAGAATATACTTCTGTAAGTTGTAATGTTCTTTCTTCGGTATCACAAAAAGTATGGTCTCCTACTTGTATTTCTATATGGGGTTGTGGAAGTTCAGCTAGGATGACTGGAATAATTGAATCAGAAAATTCATAACACCCTTCAATTTGAGTGATGGTATTACCTATTGTTAAACCATTGATAGGATTGTTATAGGCTATACCATAAACACTATATGCTCCAGAAGGCAATCCTTGAAATGATATAGTATTATTGGTGGTAAAGTTAATGATTGCTCCTGTGGAATCAGTAACGATAAAATAAAATTCATTACCTATTGTGTTAGTAGCATTGACGATAATTTCGTCAACTAATTCATCATCTATACAGATTTCAGTATTGCTTTCTGTTTCTATATTCCCCCCTGAAACTTTTATGCAAGCTATCGTAATTGCCTGACTATTAATGGCAGAACAGACATCTGTTTGATAAAAATGATTGATGTTGGATATGGTATCCATACATAAAGTTCCTATGTCATAGTTTACGGCTGCTACACGATAGTTTCCATAGTCTATACCCATGTCTAATAAGTCAAAAGTTCCTGTTGTATTGTAATCAATAATTAGAGAGTCATTATTATTTTCGTATAATATAAATAAATTATTGTAGCACGGTCTATTGTCATTAGTTTCAGTACTGGCTTCTATAACTTCGTTTAAATTAAATGAATCAGCATTTACATTGATAGGAGATATAAAAGTAGCACAGCTTAAATCAGGTTCAGGATGTAGTGTGACAAACCAAAAATCATATCCTCCTCTACTTGGCTCTAATTTTTCACCAGAAACAGAAGAATTAGAGTAACCTGCTAAACCAATAACTCCACTTTCATTTATGGTCATACTCCAAAGTTCTTCATGTCCAATTCCCCCAAGGGTTTTGTCCCACACTTTTGCTCCATCCTCATCCAGTTTAATTAACCAATAATCTAATCCTCCTCTGCTTTGTTCCGATTTATCGTGTTCCATATTTGACGAAGACATACCACCAATGAGGTATCCATTTTGAGAGCTTTCTACAATAAATGTGGGATAATCTTCTTGAAAACCACCTAGTGTTCTATCCCAAATTTTTGTTCCATCTAAATTTAGTTTCATGACCCAAAAATCTTTATCGCCTAGGTTGTTTTCTGATTTTTCATTATTAGATGGGGAGTTAGAATGACCGACTAATAAAATATGCTCATCTTTTGTAATGAGCATTCTAGTAACTCTATCCATACCATCAGCAGGAAAAATTTTACTCCATATTTGTACGCCCCCACTAGAAATTTTGATTATATTGTAGGTGCCAACATTACTAGGGGAGTTAGGTTGCTTATTTTCTTGTTCATTATATCCGCCTAGTAAATAACCACCATCTGGTAATTGTTTTATACTTGATAACTCATCAAATGTATTGGTACCATAATTGCTTTCCCATCTTTTATGACCTGTACTGTTTGTTTTGATAATAAAATAGTCCCGTTTTCCTTTACCATCATTTTCCACTTGTGAATCTGAAGAACCACCTAACAAATAACCGCCATCAGATGTTTGAATTATATCTGTTAACCAATCTCGTTCTGTACCACCATAAGTTTTATCCCACTGTTTATCACCATTTGCATCAATTTTAACTATCCAATAGTCATAAATACCCTCATTAGGCTCACTTTTATCTCTTTCTTTAGAAGAGCGAGACCAACCACCTAGCAAATAACCACCATCCCTTGTAGTAATCACTGTATTTAGTATGTCATTTTCTTCCCCTCCATAAGTTCTGTCCCACTGTTTATCGCCATTTGCATCAATTTTGACTACCCAATAATCAAAACCACCTTTATAAAAAGCATCTTTATCACCACTTACTCTAGACTTTGAAAAACCACCAAGTAAAAATCCTCCCTCAGCTGTAGATACTACTGCATATAAGTAATCATCGTCTGTACCTCCGTAGGTCTTATCCCATTGTATTTCTGGGGGTATATTGTGTAAACAGCTAATAGGAAGATCACATAGGTTATCAGATAATTCTAGGAAATCAGTGTCTAATTTTGAAGAAGTAGTAGAAGAAGTATTAATGTTTGTTACTGGTAAGTTATATTCATTTGTTTTAGGGTTTTCCAATCCTTTACTGGTATAAACAGAAATTGACAAACAAAAAAATCCCAGCAAAGTGATATACAGGGGACGAGCTTTTAGCATAATTTTCAGTTTTAGTTTTGTAGAATAGTCACTTGTTAGTGAGTTACTTACTTAATGATAGGCATTAGTATCCCAATTTTAAGGTGCTAACGTAATGAAAGGTAATAGGAACAGGCTAAGGAATAAGTTTGATGGCTTGTTAAGCTATATATTATGTAACTTGTGTGTAATGATTAATTAAAGAGTAATTTTACTTTATTTATACAAATATTAGTTTTCATTTGATTTTTAATTACTAATTTTGCTTATGCTAATCATTTACACATGTAAAGCATAACAACAAAATAAACAATAAGGTTTTATAGGAAAAAGTTTCTATTTTAAATTATTTTTGTGTGTTTTTTAAAAAATATACCATGTATAGACTGATTTTTTATTTAATACTTGTTTTGCTATTGTCCTCAAATCAATTAAATGCTTCTAAAACTAAATTTGTTAATGCCAAACCGTCAGAAGATAATAGTAAAGTTGTTATTATTTATGATGCAAAAAATTTAAACAGCAATTCATATATTGTTTTGGAAATTTACAAAAGTAGGAAAAGTGTTTCTAAGGACAAATATTATGATAATCTGGATGGAGATATTTACAATAGAGTTGATTGGAAAAAAGATGAACGAAAACGAATTATATGGACGGTTAGTGAAAATATGAAATCGGCAGTTAAAGAAGGACTATTAGAATATAAAGTTCATGACTTGTATGATTTGGAGAAAGGAAGAGCGAAATATAAAGTACTGCCAATTATAGGACATCGAAAAATTGCATCTCCTAAAAGAAAATTTATATGTAGTTTACCCACAATTATAGGCTTAAGTTCTAGTGCATTAGGTGCCTGCATGGTGTTTTATAAAGCTCCTAAAACTTATGATAAGTATGAGTATGAAATTAACAATGAAGCAGAAGCAAATTATAAATCAACTTTACAAAAAGCCAATCGGCAAAGGCGTATCGGCTATGGATTAGGATTAGCAAGCATAGGGTTGTGGGGCGCAGATGTTTTAATAGTATCATGTAGAATGAAAAAACGCCTAAAAAGGCTAGAAGAGTTAAAATTTAATCCATGTATAAATGTACATC
>JAHDBK010000290.1:0-1778 GCA_020630455.1 Saprospiraceae bacterium | reverse complement strand
GGATTAGGATTAGCAAGCATAGGGTTGTGGAGATGTTTTAATAGTATCACGTAGAATGAAAAAAAGACTAGAAGAGTTGAAATTTAATCCATGTATAAATGTACATCATTTTGAGAAAAGAAAACTACCTATATCGACTTCTTTTTTTATGGAAACAGATTCCTCTTTAGGAGTACATACAGGAATTCGTTTATCGTTTTAACATTTATTTTATGAACAAAAAAATAGTTTTACTTATATCAATATTGTTTTTTCTAAATTCTTGTTATAAAGATACTAATAAAAAATTGGCTTGGAGTTTTCCTGAACAAGAACGTCCTTGTAAGTTTTTGCATAAAGAATTTAGGACTTTAAGTTCATTTTCTATTGATAGAAAAGAACATAATGCGGTATTATTGCCTAACAATAATATTTTAATTACTGGTGGTAAAACAAGGAAAGCAACAATATATGATATTGAAAGCGATGAGTTTACAGATATAAATTCTATAATAAACTTACCTGAATGGCATACAGCTAGTTTGACGGAAGAAGGAGTTTTTTTGATAGGAAATGGTGAAGTGAGTGATGTTTATAAATATGATTGGAAAAGAGAAGAAATAAGTGCTTTAGATGGAGAATTAAATCATTTGCGAGATGGACATACTGCTACTATTTTAAATGCTGATAGTATTTTAATTGTAGGAGGTAATTTAGATGTTCGACAAACAGAAATTTATGTTATTTCAGATGACACTTTTGTGCCACAAGGAGAAAATGAGTCTTTATTAGCTATCAAAGACCATGCTGCAACAACTTTTTATAAGCAAGGGAGACTAGGTGTATTAGTAAGTGGTGGGAGAACCAATAATTTTGTATCAAACAGAGGATTACTATTTAATGAACTTGGGGGATATGTAGGTTTAACTTCAAATAATATGAGTGTTGAAAGATTTAACCATACAGCTACTTTATTACAAAGTGGAGAAATTGTAATTATGGGAGGGCAAAAAGATTTAACTGGACAAAATGAAAGTTTTAGAAAAGAGATTGAAATATACCATATGGAAAATCGGATTTTTTCTATTGTAGATAGTGTTAATGGACAATTACCACGTAATTCAGGAATAATTAATCATACAGCGAGTGCAATTAGTTGTAATCGAATTTTGCTAGTTGGTGGTGATATTAAAGGACAAGCTTCGTCTGATTGTAAAGTGTTTATTGCTAATTTTAATCAAAATATTAGTTCGATTGATTATGACACCCTTGAATTGGTTAATGCTCGTTATGCACACACAGCAACAGTTAATCAAGATAGCTCAAAAGTGTATATTATTGGTGGATGGAATGCAAAAAATAGTATGGAGGTCTATATCGAATCAGAATCAGGAGAGTAAGAAAATTTAGCTTATTTTTTTTCTTCCAAAGAATAACATGATAATCATAAACAAAATACCGGTAAGAATGAATAAAAAGAATTGATATGGCTTTGCTTGAATCAGATACTCTAAATAAGAAGGCATAATGCTTTTTAAATGTTTACTTTTGTCACCAACTTTAATATCTGTTACTTCTCCTTGAATAGCTAATTTAATATCTTTACTAGTTATGTTTAGGTCTGTTATCGTTAAAGAATCTAGCGGAGTGATTTCTAAAAATTGTCCTTTATCAATATTTACAGTTTTAATTTTATCTATAGTAATTTGACCTGAATCAATACTACTATATATTTTTTCGTGAGACTTGGCTTTCGGTTAAATAAAAAAGTAAAAATAAAAATAGGAAAAGCGGTTAAA
>JAHDBK010000289.1 GCA_020630455.1 Saprospiraceae bacterium | reverse complement strand
ATTAAAAATACTAATTTATCTTTCATAAAAAACTTTTCGTAATAACGTCTATTATCAAAAATTAAAATAGTACATAAAGTTATAATTATTTTCATCCAATATGTAAATAAGACAAATGTAATAAGAGCATATTTAAATTTTAATCTTTATGAAAAAAAGATATTAAGAACTTGTCTTTATATGTTGATTATCATTGAGATAAATTTTAAACATACTCTAAAGTATCGCTATTTATTTTGAATTATTTGAAAAAACAAGATTACACCAACCTCGAAATATCCTGAGCAGGTCTAGAAAAATGGTACAATATTTCCAAGACAGTTCCATTAGAAGTAAGAGGAATGGCATCAATTAGCGTCCACCCTTTCCTACCCATATCATTGAGTATATCATCAAAATAGTCTTCTTTAAAATACTTACTAGAAAAGATGCTATTCTTAGCTTTTATCTTAAGAACTTTATATTCGTATGCTTCCATTTTTTATTATTTTTTATCTAAAACATTCTTAATACCGTCTAATCCCTCTACAAATTTATTCAATTGAACAATTACTTGAGACATTGGATTTTTTTCGTCTATATTGTTAAAAATTTTATTTTTATTAAAGGTCGTTTTTATTTCTTCCCAACGAGTTTTGTCATTATCATTTAAATTACCCATCAATTCCTTTAATTTCAAGAAATTGGCTTCAGCACCTGTGGTTAATGTTTGGCTTTCACCCTCATAATGAGCCAAGATTAAAGTTTCCAATTCCTCATCATTCATAACGGGCACTATTTTTTCGGCTAACTTATTCATATTACGATATGAGCCTTGTAATTTGAAAGAAGGCTCTGTTCTGTAATCATCAGCCATAGCTGCTGATTTGATATATTCTAAATTGACTTTTAATATAACATCTCTTATCCTCAACATTTTTTTAAGTACGGAAACATATTCATTAATTTCTTCTGAAGAATGATTGGCTTCAAAGTTTAATCCTTCTTTATTTCCTTTTTCTGCTAATTGAATCATGGTATAAACATCATTCATTGATTTATTAGCTAAATTTTGTAATGTAGAATTTGAAGTTAAAGAATTTTCAATATAACTCAATGCAAAAATATCAGCAGTATCACCAATAATATCACCTAGATTATAAATATCCGAACGATTGGCTAACATGTCTGGAATTTGAAATTTCTCTCCACTTTCGGTATATGGATTACCAGCCATTACAACACAGACTCTTTTTCCTCTTAAATCGTATGTTTTAGGCCTTCCTTTGTAAACTCCTTCAATTTTTCGTTGAGCATCACATAAAGAAATAAATTTTTGTAAAAACTCTGGGTGACAATGTTGTATATCATCGACATACAACATGATATTATCGCCCATTTCTAAAGCTAAATTTAATTTCTGTAATTCTTGTCTTGCTGCCATATTAGGAGCATCATTCGGGTCTATAGAGCGGACTTCATGTCCAATAGCAGGGCCATTGATTTTCATAAAAATCAAGCCCAAGCGATTGGCAATGTATTCCATCAAGGTTGTTTTACCGTAACCTGGAGGAGAAATCAATAACAACATCCCCATTCTATCTGTTCGGGTATTTTCTCCTGCTGTACCAATTTGCTTGGCTAAATTATCTCCAAAGATTGGCAAGTACAATTGATCTACTAATTTATTCCTAACAAAAGAACTCAATACTTTGGGTTTAAATTCATCTAATCTCAATTCTTGTTTGAATTCTTGAGTAATTTCTTTTTTATAATTTTGATAATTTTCAAACTGAGGGACATTATGATTTTCAAATTGATTTAATTTGGAAATAAATGCATTATAATCCAAGTGGTATTTGCCTTGGTTTATGACAGAATGTTCACCATGCATTTTAGGAATATCCCTACTCGTTTTGGTACTAACTACCCTCTTTTTATTGTAATCATTAATCAATAATAAAGCTGCTGCTTCATCCAAAAATGGTAAATAATGGTCTATTTTTAAGGTTTGAATAAATGCTTCCAACCATTTTTTGACCAATTGAAATTGCTCAATTGTTTTTTCATCTAAATCTTGAATAGATTGCTCAAATAGTGTAAATGATTTTTTTTGCTTGATGTATTTATTGAATTCTATGTACAATTCTTCTGCTTCTTTGGAAATGATAAAAGAAGTATTATGCGTTAATTCTTGAAATAAATAATTGGCTACATCTATTGCTTTTACGTTTTGAAAATCAGCATCAATATGAACTTGTATTTTCTCTTTTAACTCTTGAATTAAATAATTAAATTCCTTGGTCTCTGGAAAAACATTCATTATTGTTTGAGCAGATTGAAATTGTTTTTCAAAGGTATTTTTAATTGAATTATCTAATAAATGTGTCCATATGATTTTAGCAGCAGCTCTAATATTAGGAGCGAATCTCAACAAATCGATTTTATCATATAAAAACAATAATTCTTTTAAAATAGCTGTAGCATCTTCATCGTGAATCCCTTTAGTGTAACCTTCTGTATATCTTCCTTGAGCTACTTTTTGAACAAAGTTCAGTAATTTTTTTTGTGCTGCCAATTCTTCTTTATCAGAATGATTAAATATAGAATAAGCTAAGTATTCTGAACGATAAATCGCATTGTTTTCAGAAATTAAAGATTGATTCCATACAGCCTGAGTTGTTTGAAATTTTTCATCATTAATTTCTTCATAAAAATTCGTCCCTGTCAAATGGAAAAACATTTTACCATCTTGATAAACCGTTGTCAATTCCATTGGTTGTACATTGACAGAAAAATTGTGTTTACCTAAGCGTATGACATTTTTTCCATCAACAAACAAGTCTTTTTTATCTCTTAATTGCCTAATGCTTTCTTCCTTCAAAGTCTTCAATCTAGTCCTAATGATATCCGCTTTGTTAGAATCTTCTAATTCTATTAATTGATTAATAATATCACGAACTTTATCAATCATCAAATCAGCAGCAAAAAAGCCATTGATTTCAGCAACTTCTTTATATTGTTTTACTCTATTTTGAATACCGTCTAATATTCTATCGGCAGCTCTTTGTAAGGAGGTCGTTCTATTATTACGCGCTTCCGTTAAAGATTTCTTTTGAGATTCGAAAGCATTAAAGATTTCTTCTCTTTTTTCACTCAATTGCTCGACAAACTCATCAAACTCAACAAATTTACTTTCTAATTCTTCTAGCTGAACCATTAATTTAGTAAGATATTCATCGCACTTGATGGGTGTATTTGCAATATCTAAATAATTAATAATTCCTTGGTCTAATAATTTAATTTGTGCATTGAATTCGGCTATTGCCTCAGTACCCATCAATTCTTTCCGCTTCCTTTTTATTGATGCTTTGACTTGATTTAAACCACCATACATTTGAGTAATGTTGTCAATAATTTTAGTAGTTTGAGTAGCATCATCTATTTTTAAATTACTAACAATCTCAATCAACATTTCCAAATCAGTACCAATTTGATTGATTTCTTCTTCAAGGATTTCACCTTGCTTATTCGTACTGACCTCAATTATAGCATTATCTTTTTCTTCGATTCTTTTTTGGTAAGGGATTAAGGCTTCATCTTGTAATAGGAAAGTAACACATTGTTGAGAAATACTCTCATAATTTTCTGTAGTTTGAACTTCTAATTCTTCTACAAAAGTAACATCCGTATAACGCAATTCTTTCAAGGAAATCACTTCACCTCTTAAACTTCTTAATTCGGTTAATGCTTCTACAAAATCGTGAATATTATCAAAAACACCTGTATCTACTTTTTTAAATAATTGAGTAGATTTGTTTTTAACAATTTCAATTTGATTTTTAGTATTTTTTTGAATGCGTATTTTTTTTGCAAATTCATCAATTGCAGAATTAGCTGTTTGACGAATTTGACGAATAGGATTATCTAATTCAAAGGCTTCCCCTTTATTAATCCAATAATAGG
Organism: Saprospiraceae bacterium; assembly: GCA_020630455.1. Classification (GTDB taxonomy): domain Bacteria; phylum Bacteroidota; class Bacteroidia; order Chitinophagales; family Saprospiraceae; genus JAHDCE01. The sequence goes on along the minus strand of JAHDBK010000289.1, from coordinate 1,473 downwards.
CATCGATTACATCTGTACATTTTTTGACTACATCTTGGTACAAACCAGCATAGGAATCTTCTTTATTGGCTAATATGATAATTTCTCTACATTCAGACATGGCTTTCACGATGTCTTTGTTTCCCACTTTATATAAATAATTACTTGAATGCTCAGATTTAACTTGTTCTCCTTTAGTGAAAGGGGTTTGCCATATTTGGACAAGGTGATGCTTAGTAGGGTCTTCTTCTGCTTTAAAATAACTCAATTCTCCATTTGGAAAAATAGTGTAACCATGACAAACGATAGGAGTGGCTACTTCTTGCTGAATAATATTATACATCAACAATACATAGGTGCCTTTTTTCTGATTATAAAAGACATAAATAAAATCTTCACCATTGGGAGAAGCGATTCTTTTTTCAAAAGTTTTATCTGATATTTTATTATCAAAAATCTTAAATTCTCCTGTTTGTAAATAATAACCATTAGAAAAAATCAATCCATGATTATCAGGCAATAAGACACCAGAATCTTCCAAAGCATTGACTCTTTGTACTTCATTTAATTTTTCATTAAAAACAAAATATCTAAACTCTTCTTGATAAGGCTTTATTTTTAAAGCGATTAAATTTCCTAAATCGGCGTATAAAAACTCCGCATCATCTAAAGTTTGGTCAGGATATTCTACGTCTTCTCTATAAATACCTAATCCATCATTGGTATTATCTTCAATTTTAATGGTTAAGTCGCCACCGACTGTTTCTACAAAAACGCGGTCTAAAACAGATATATGAGGGTGTCTTCCATGGCGATGATTTTCTCGGCTCACTCTTTCCCACTTGAATTCGTATTGTTCTGGATACCTGACTTCATGTTCGCTTCTATTATCAATATATTGAATTTTATTTCCTTTTATCAACCATTTAAATGCCTTGATATCTTTTTCATTTTCAGATACTTGAAAAACCATATACAAGTATGCTCCCAAACGGATAAACTTGGAAAAGAAGGCATTTTTATAATACCTATATAAATTATTAAAATCAGTAATGAATTTATCATTTTGGATAAAATTCAAATCTGTTTCTACAAAATGAGTTCCAGAAAATTGGTAAGCAGAAAAAACATCTTCTAATTTTATACCTGCGCGTAATCCAACATGAACATTATAACCAAAAAGGCACACATCACCTAAAGCCAAAATATCTCTAGCAATACAATAGTTTTTTGTATTAATTCTATCATTAGCAATCAATTGAGTTTCAATTGCTCCGAAAACCTTTTTACGTTCATCATTTAATTGAGACAATCGATTATTTAAGTCATTGGTTTGACTCGTCAAGCGATTTCTGATTATTTCGTATGTACCTGTTTCTAACTGATTTGCATCTGCCATTTTATGTATATTTTGAAGGTTGCAAGAAAATTTAGGCTTGAGAGCATGTTTAAATTTTAATCTTTATGAAAACCAATATATTAAGAACTTGTCTT
>JAHDBK010000288.1 GCA_020630455.1 Saprospiraceae bacterium | reverse complement strand
TTTTCATTATTGACAGTAGTTTCGATAATTTTATCATTTTCAAATTGATAATCATAATAAAATTCTTCTCCTTTTCTACCTACAGAATCATTTGGATAATTGATTATGTTTTTAATAATATGACCATTTTCATCATACTCGAATAACTTAACTTCTTCAATTTCTTCCCCTTTTTCGTCATAAATAATTTCCTTAACTAATAGATTTTTATCATTATATAAATGATACATTTTGCCTTCTACATTACCCTCTTCATCTGTTGTTAAAATATGTTCTTCTTTTTCTTTTCTTTCGATATTTTTAATGCTCAATGAACCATCAGCATACCAAGTACTTTCTTTAATTACTTGGCCATTATCACTGTAATCAAAAGAAACGGTGTGGGAAGGAATTTCATCATCGGTAAAATAATTAGATTGGACAATATGTTCAGCAATATAAGTATGAACAATTTTTTCTCTTATATTCCCGTCGAGATGAAATGCAGATTCTTCTACAATCTTTCCTCTTTCGTTAAATGAACGATGTTCCAATAAAATACCTTCTTCCTCTTCTTCTTGAATGAGGTAGATGTACAAATCTTTTATTTTTGATTTTTGTATTTCCAATTTCTTTTTGATATTTTATATTTGCAAGATAAATCAATTATAAGTAATATTTTAAAATTTATATGTAATATTTTAATATATTAAAAAAATACCTAATATTATCAATCCGTATATACAACATATTATATCTAAAGAAACTCAAGCTGCTGGAGTAGATTTATATATTTTGAGAGAAGATTTAAAGTTTCCTATTATTCAAGGTAATAAATGGAGAAAACTCAAATATAATATACAAAGAGCAAAGGACTTGAATATCAAAAATCTCCTTAGTTTTGGAGGGGCATACTCTAATCATATTGCTGCCTTATCTAGAGCAGGTAAAAAATATAATTTAAACACTATTGGTGTTATAAGAGGAGAACAAATTCTACCCTTAAATGCGACGCTGAAGGAAGCAAGTGAGAATGGAATGAAACTACATTTTGTTTCTAGGAGGCAGTATAAAGATAAAGAAAATTCTTTATTTTTAAGCGATTTGTTGAATCGGTTTGGAGCATATTATTTGATTCCAGAAGGCGGTACAAATGAATTAGCGATTAAAGGTTGTGAAGAAATAATAAGCGAAATAGAAAATCATTTTGAGGCGGATTATTATTGTCTACCAGTAGGTACAGGAGGTACTATATCAGGTGTGGTTTCAGCGCTAAAGGGCAGGGGAGAGGTGATTGGTTTTTCATCTTTAAAAGGTAATTTTTTACAAGGAGAAGTAGAAGCAATTTTGACTAATTATAATGCTAATATATACAAGAATTATAGTATTAATAATGATTTTCATTTTGGTGGATATGCAAAATTTTCAAAGGAGTTAATTGATTTTATTAATTATTTTAATGAAGAATTTAAAATTTTATTAGACCCTATTTATACAGGTAAAATGATGTTTGGTTTAATGGAAATGATTAAAAATAATAAATTTGAAAAAGGAAAAAAAATACTAGCGATTCATACAGGAGGGCTACAAGGAATAAAAGGGTTTAATGAAAGATTTGAACATAAAATTATTATCTAATTAAGGTAGTATTCCCTTGGAAACTTTCCCTTCTTCCATCTATATATTCTACTTCAACATACCATACAAACACACCAGGATTCAATGTGTTTCCGTTAAAAGTACCATTCCAAACATGATTAATATCAGTAGAGTTAATGTCGTAATTTTCAGCTAAAAATAATAATTCTCCCCACCTATCAAATACCTTGAAGGCTAATACTTTAGTCGTAGTAGTGCCATGAACCATAAGGACGTCATTCATCATATCACCATTTGGAGTGAAAGCAGAGGGAACAAAAACGGTTCTATCTCTATCTACTACAATGTCAATATAATCTTCTGCTGTACAGCCATTCTCATCAGTAATCATAACATGATATTGATTGATTTCAAAATCATAAACCCATGTAGCTACACAGGTATCACAACTGATATTGTTGCCATATAGCCCTTCCCATTCTATTTCAATATCTCCGACATTATTGTAATATTCGATAGATAGCTCAACAGAATCTGTTAAATCCAATGTAATACTAGATGAATCAGGGACAATATTCATCATTAATGAATCTGGTTCGTCTATATAAATAGAATCAATAGCATAAGTACAACCATTAAAATCTACAACAGAAACATCATAATAACCTGCAAATAAGCCATTGAAATAATTGGAATTACTATTACTAAGTCCATTAATAAAATATTCATAAGGATATGTGCCACCAATAGCTTCAATTAGTATATTGCCATCTCTATCACCATTACAGGTAACATCAGTACTTTCATAGGTAAAACTAATCGGTTGATTTGTATAATGATTAATAGAATAACTTTCAATTACTTCACAATTATTAGCATCTGTAATAGTGATTTCATAAACACCTTGACTCAAATTAGTAATGTTTAAAGTAGTATCATTGGTCGACCAATTAAATGTATAAGGAGCGGTTCCACCAACAATATTTACATTGATAAATCCATCATTAGTTCCATAACAAATATTAGGACTGTAATCTACCTGAGTAATGAGTTCTTCAGGACTATTAATTTCTATATCAAAAGTATCAATGCAGTTACCAATACTTATCTCTAGACTATAAGTTCCGGCAGTTAAATTATTAAAATTACCATTGTTAGTTTGACTGCTATTACCAATTAGATTATATTCATAATCTCCAGTAAAACTTGAAGTTGCTTCTAATTCAAAATATGCACTATTATCCCCATAACAATTCTCTCCTACAATAGTGTCTATATCTATATTAATATCACAGACAATGACTTCTATATCTTGAGTGTAAGTGCATCCCATTAAGTCAGTTATCTCTACGGTATAAATGGTGTTTACATCTGGAAAAGCAATAGGATTAGGACAATTGGAACAACTAAGAGTTTGATTAGGAGTCCAAGTATATACGGCATCTCTATAAGGTTCAACATTGAAGGTAATATTCCAATCGATTAATTCTCCGTCCTCATTTAACGGATTACTATCAAGTATTATTAAAGACCATTTTCCATTTGCTTGTATAGTAAATAAGCTATCAAAACTTTCTTCAGGTAAAAAATCTCCACTAAAAGGAGCATTGCCATTTGTAATTAGCTCTATAGCATTTGGACTAAAACAGGTATTAGTATAATTAAAATTATTTCCTCCATTATTTGTGCTCAATTCTAATAATGTTCCATCAGGAGCTTCTAAAAATATTTCTACATCGGCTAAATTAGAATGAATGATATCTAAGCAAACAGATTCGATAGAACTGGCATCAATAGTAGTATAAGGTAAATCAAATACCTCAATAGAAGCAGTTAAAGGATTATTATTATCAAAATTTAAATTATTAATATTATTTAGTGAATAAGTAACCGTACTAAAATCTAAATTCTCAAATTCTGGGGCGGGTATCTCAACACTATCATTTTCTAATAAAATTGGATCTACAGGCACTAAACTACCAGAACATTCAAAACAATTTGGAGAAATTGGAGTTTCTACATTAATTGTAAATGAAGTGTCAGTTTGACAACCAAAATTATCCATTGCTGTAAAGGTATAAATTTCTTCTCCTACAATACTAGGAGATGCAGAAATAAAGCCACCACTATTAGAAAAAATCGAATTGTTGGCTTGCCATGATATATCAACAATTTCAGTTTCTATAGATTCAAAATTAGGATAGATATTTTCTTCTAAGACCAAAGTCCAAGAAAAAATAGCACCATCATCACTTTGTAAATGGTCTTTTATACTAATTGTCCATTCTCCATTCAAAGGACAACCTAACAGATTTTGAAGACTCCCAAAAGATGAATAATTTCCTTCTGGTACAGAGGCACCGATGGCTAAAGTATTGGCCGTTTGAGTTAATGTCCCATTAGTAGCACCAGGTGTCCAACAATATTCTCCACCATTACCCAAAATTCCTAGACACGCTTCTTCTGTATCAATGGGATTTCCCAATACATTATCAATAAAACCAACATAGTTTTGAAGGGTTACACTTTGACCTGATGGACAAGTAATCCATATTTCTAAATCGCCCAAATAAGAATGTTCAATGTCTACACAAATTCCAATTAGATTATTAATGTCGTCTAGTGTTTGTCCAGAACTAAATTCATTATATTCAATCTGCGAAGAATAAATTTCTACTTGATTATCAGGAATGCATATAGAGTCAGAAACACTCTTTGGAATTTGAAAGCTCCCTTCATAATTGGAAATATTTAGGTCTTCATTATTACTAGCATTACTTGCTGCGGATAATGAAATGGTATCTTCGACACAGATTTCAGTTGGTAAAGCATTGAGAACTTCTATATTTGGTGGTGCAATAACCCTTACTCTTTGCTTAATCAGGTTTGTATTACTGCATCCGTTGATATCTGTTATGTTTAAATTGACGAAATATCCACCGGCTTCAGTATAAATATGAGTGACATTTTGTAAATTTGAAATTGTACCATCGCCAAAATCCCATTCAAAAATAGAACTACTATCTGCTTGCTGATAAATGAAATTATTTTGAGGATAAAAACCTGCTCCATTAAATTCTAAGACATCTCCAAGGCAAACGTCAATCCAACCAGTATCTGTAGGGACTACAGGAGGGTTGGAAAAAGCAATTTCAGAAATAACAGTTTGACATTGTTTAATACAAGAAATTTCAGCATCCCAACCAAAATTATTTCCTGTACCATTAGATGTGAAATTAACGGTTAAACATCCATTAGGATTTGTAGCAGTAGATTGAATTATAAAAATCTCATTATTTGGAATAATATCAGAACATTTAATTAACGGAGCATTTGTGTCATCACCATCATAAAAACACAATAAATCATCAGCATCAATAGTCATAGGGTTAAAAGTCAATTGTATATGGGTGTTTATAGGGTCATCTGAACAAATTGTTGTTGTAAAGTTTTCATTGTCACCATAATTACCCAACTCTCCTCCTGAGTCAGTTAATGTGCCTTCACACAGATTTAATGTACCATTTGATATAGGTATATTCTGAGCATTTAAATCCAAAAGGAAAAATGAAAATAGTATTGATAGTATTGTAATACTAAATTTAATTTTCATAATTATTGATTATCAATTTTAAAATAAAGATACTATAATTTTTTGTTGTTTTTTTATTTTTAATAAAATATTAATATTTATAATTTTTAATTCTTTTTTAATCAATTATTTAAAAAAGAACTTTACAAATAACAATTTTTCACATACACTTTGTTTATAATTATTTATACTTTTTTATTTTTATAAATGTGTTAATTTTATTATTTCATTTTATACTTTTTTTTAACAAAATAT
>JAHDBK010000287.1 GCA_020630455.1 Saprospiraceae bacterium | reverse complement strand
ATATTTATGCAAAAATAAAATAATTCCTTTATCACAAAAAATATTTTATAAATTATAATTCTTCTTTATCCTTTTCTACAGAATTTTCACCTTTTTGACGTTCTGCAATCAAGTCACTTATTAAATAACCATTGATGCGAAGTCCTTCGATATTACAATTATTTAGTTCGGCATAAGAAAAATTAGATTGATGCCAAAAAGTATTACTAAGATTGGAGTTGTGAATACGAGATTTACTTAAATTAGAGTTACTTACTTTTAAATTCTTTACTTCTACATCATCCATTAATAATTCATGAATGAGTGTGATGTTGAATTTTAACCTATCCACTATACAGTTTATGTATTTTACTGAAGGTAAGCTGAAGTTTTTCTTTTTTGCCATTTTCAATTTAATTACTAATAACAAATTAAAATAAAGTTTAATTGTGACAATTTGGTTAATCACAAATAATTAAGTAAGTTATTGGACAAAATAACTATACATTTATAAAGAAAAATCTTTATTATTTGTATGTGAATCTAAAATCTAATCTCTATTGTCTTCCTACTTACTTATTAAAGAAAATCTTATTTTTATTATACAAAATGATACTTACCAAAATAGGTAAGTATCATTTTTAAATATATAACTTATTCTTAAATAAAAATATATTAATACAAAAAAAATTAATTATTATTTTTTAAATTTTCTTGATCTCTTTGGATGATTTGTTCCATTACATCGCCTAATTGCTCTGCTCCTATTCTTTTTACTAATATTTTTTTGTCTTTATCAAGAATAAAGATTTGAGGAGTAGATTTGATGTAATATCTAGACTTATACCTTGATTGCATGAATGGGTCAACAACATTTAACCAATCATATCCTCTTTCATCGATAGTTTCCCAACACTTTGAAACTTCATCTCTATATTCGTCACAAACTGCAAATAATTTGACTCCTTTGTCCTTAAATTTTTCATTGAATTCAATCATAAAAGGGCTTGCTTTTTTACAGTGTCCGCAATCTGTATCCCAAATGTATAAAACGGTATAATCCGAATCAATTTCATGAAGCGTAATCGCTGAACCATCTCGTTTTTTCATACGAATATCGGGAGCTGTTTTACCAATTAACACGGGCTCTAAACCTTTGGCATTTTCTAATATTTTTTTAAGTGTTTCCTCATCTGTCCAAGGAGCCATACCTTTTGCATAATATTCATTGACGATATGAACATAAACGGCATCCATACCTACAATTTTAGATTTTGCGTAGCGATTCAAAAAATGAACAAGATAATATTTAAACATATCTCCTTCTTTATTCATAGGCATCAATATATTATCAATTGATTGTGCAATAGAGTCAGGGTTTTGAGGAGTTAATTTATCGACATAATATTCAATTCTTTTAAATAAAAAATTAGAACGCAACATTCTATCATCACTCAAATCAATTTTATTAAAATAATTCTTTTTATAATAATAATATCTTTCTAATTCATCTGCTCCCTCTTTCTTGAGGTGTTCAGGCATTTCTATGGGTTCAGCCACTTTAATAATCGCTGAATTGATAGAATTGGGATATTTTAATTTTATGTTTTCAAAATAATTTGTTACTTCTTTGTCTAGTTTATCTCGTTTCTGTTCTATTTTTTCTTTTTTTGCTGGGTCTACTTCTTTTTCATTTTCTTTGGCTAGTTTTTCAGCTTCTTTCTTTTTATTAGATAAAAATTGAATATAATCGTATAAAGCACCTGATTCATTAGAACCTTTTATTTTTATACTACTAATAATATCATTGTAATCACATTCAATAGAAAAATGTTGTTCTTTATCAATAATTAGTTCAAGGAAGGTATTTTGAGGCGGGAAAATAATAAGGTACATTCCTCCTTCTAAAGACTCTTCTCCTTCCATTACAAAAGTTCCTTTGTTATTTCTAGCAAAGGTGTCAACGATTAAATTAGAATTACCATAATAAGCTGCCAATATAACTGAGTCTCTATCAAAATTGTCAACATCAAGATTTATTTTATAGCCATCTTTGGCAAAGGCAAATATTTGAAAGAAGCAAAAAAATACTATTGTAAGTAATCTCATGATTTTTTGATTTGATTTATAGTATAAATATAACAGAAAACAATGCCAAAATTATGATACTTTTTGTTAAATAAGTACAAAGAAAAGGTTAAAAAAATGCCCTTGATTAAATATTCTTAATCAAGGGCATTAACAATTTTAAAAAATATAGATTATTTATCTTGCTGAGCAAATACTCTTCTCAATAAATCAGATGTTCTTTCGCTAATATTAGTACGAATAGATAGTTCTTTCTTTTCAACCATGTTGAATAGACCATCAAGGGCTTCATTGGTTACATAATCGTCTAAATCCGGATTGACTTTATTGACAAAAGGAATAGAGTTGTATTTAGTAACTAAGCTATTCCAATAATCCGCAGCACCTACTTTATTCAATGAATTCAAGATAACAGGTTGGAATTCATTATAAAGTTTTGTACGCGTTTTGCTAGTAAGGTAGCTTGTAGCCGCATTTTTTTCACCCATAAGGATTTTAGTAGCGTCTTGGAATGTCATTTCTGTAATGGCATCTTTGAAAATAGGAGCCGCACTTTTAGCTGCATCTTCTGCCCCTCTATTTAGTTTTTCAACTAATTTTTGTTCAACCATATCAAAACCTGGAATAGTAGCTAACTTATCCGTTACTTTTCTAACCTCATCAGGTAATAATATTTTGTATGGGCTTTTTAGATAACCATCTTCTAAAGATAGTTTTTGAGCTCCACTAGTAATTCCTATTTTTAGAGCTTCTTTCAACCCTTGTCCTATTTCTGCTTGTGTAAGACCACCAGGACCTAATAAATCACCTGCTAATCCTGCTAATTGGTCACAAGAGTAGAAAGTCATACTCAAGCAAAGTGACATTATAATTCCTATTTTTTTAATCATAATAAAGAAGTTTTTAAATTTAAAATATTTGAAAAATAAAGAATTTTCTTTATTTTTGTATTAATATAAAAAAATGTTATTAACCAACATAAAAGTCCAAACATTTGGCACAAAGACAAGATCCAAATTCTTCTTGTAACATCATTTGTGTTCTTGGATGAATTTTTTTAAAATCATTGCACCAACAATTTTCGTCTGAATAGCAAATCATTCCTTTTCCACATTTTCCACATTTAGTGGTAAAAGCTTCTTCTTCTTCGATTGCTGCAAACTCTATTTTTCCACCCAAAGGAGGAGATAACTTTTTTATCTTCACTCTAATAAATTGGATGGTTTTGAATTGTTTTTTTATTTTGGAGATTATATTTGAGACGAGTGTTTCTATCAAATCGACACTTTTTCCCATTTCAATTTCACAAATGGTATAAAGTGTTTCATAATTGATTGTTTGAAAAATATCATCTCCACTAGCTGCTTTAGAAATATCTGTTTCAATAAATAGGTCAACAAGGTACTCTCCACCTATTATTTTTTCCTCTTTATATACACCATGATAAGCGTAAAACTTCATTCCTTCTAAAGAGATAACACTCATACTTTATATCGTTTTAGACTTAAAATAATTACGAAAGTATTACATAATTTCATCTTTTTAACATGAAATTATTAATAATCATCAAAAATAAAGATTTTTTTAACTCCTAGAAGTCCAGATGACTTCTTCCGCTCCTAAATCTTTTGCCATTTTTCTAGAAAGAACAAAAAGATAGTCTGATAAACGATTGAGATATTGGATTATCATGGGTTCAACAGCTTCATTATAATGTAGGTCAACTACTCTTCTTTCTGCTCGTCTACAAACGGTTCTTGCAATATGGCAATAAGAAACAAAGACATGACCACCAGGGAGTATAAAGTTTTTTAATGCAGGAAGAGATTCATTCATGACATCCATTGCTTTTTCTAGTATTTGGATATCAGTATCTTGAATATCAGCTTGAATAAGGTTTTTTTCAGGATTAGATGCCAAAACAGCTCCAATGGAAAATAATCGGTCTTGAGCTTCTTTTAAAATATCTTTAGTAGCTTGACCCGTATTTACATCCCTCAACAAACCCAAGTAAGAATTTAATTCATCTACAGTTCCGTATGCTTCAATTCTAATATGGCTTTTTGGCAACCTCTTTCCACCAAACAAACCTGTTTCTCCTTTATCTCCAGTTTTAGTATATATTTTCATTATTATAGATGATTAGACATTAGAACTCAATGTTACATTTTTACAAATAATAAAGAGTTCTCTTTATCATTTGTAAAAATTTAATTATTTTGCACTATTATTTATTAGCCTATTCTTAGATTTATTACTGATTATTGGCAACTGAATCAACTAGCAAACTGCTCTGCATCTTTGAATAAAGAATCTACAAATGCTTGTTTATTGAAAATTTGTAATTGTTCTATTCCTTCACCTACACCAATATATTTAATTGGTATTTTGAATTGGTCAGAAATACCAATAGCTACACCACCTTTTGCCGTACCGTCTAATTTAGTTAATGCCAAGCAAGAAACATCGGTAGCTTCGCTAAATTTAGCACATTGTTCTATAGCATTTTGTCCTGTAGTTGCATCTAATACTAATAAGACATCATGGGGAGCCCCCTCTAATTTTTTATCCATAGAACGTTTGATTTTTGACAACTCATTCATTAAGCCTACTTTGTTGTGTAATCTTCCCGCTGTATCTATAATCGCTACATCACAATTATTATTGATGGCATATTGTACTGTTTCGTATGCAACAGCGGCAGGGTCGGTATTCATTCCCTTACTATAGAAATCACAACCTACTCTTTCAGACCAAATTTGGAGTTGGTCAACTGCTGCTGCTCTAAATGTATCGGCGGCACCTAAGACTACTTTTTTGCCATTTTTATGGAGTTGGTGGGCTAGTTTTCCAATAGTGGTCGTTTTGCCTACTCCATTCACACCAACAACTAACAAAATATATGGTTTGGTATCTATTGGAGGATTAAAATCCTCTGTATCTGTCGTATTATTTTCGGCAAGTAATTGTACTATTTCGTCCTTTAGAATAGTGTTCAATTCAGAAGTATTAAGGTATTTGTCCTTAGCTACTCTTTCTTCTATTCTTTCAATTATTTTAATAGTCGTATCAAGACCAACATCAGAAGAAATAAGCACTTGTTCTAATTCATCCAAGACTTCAATGTCGACAGTTGACTTACCTGCAATTGCTTTACTGATATTAGAAAAAAAGTTACTCTTGGTTTTTTCAAGTCCTTTGTCTAAGTCCTCTTCTTTTTCTTTATTGAAAAATTTTTTAAAAAAGCTCATTATGGTTTAAAATGTATGATTTATAACAAAAATTCTTTATTTATCTATACAAATGTTATATTAATTATATATAACATTTATATAGACTACACCAAAGATAATCGTTTGGTTCGAATTCAACGTAAAAAAG
>JAHDBK010000286.1 GCA_020630455.1 Saprospiraceae bacterium | reverse complement strand
CGCTATTTATCAAACACTTGCAATAAGCTCCTTTGAGCTTAACGCATCACTACTGGTCGAAGGATTGTAAGTTGCTGGTACACCTTGAGTAAGGGAGATAATTTACAGAAAGGCTAAATTAAAGTTCAGAAGCTGCTTTGAGAGCAGCCTCTGAAAATTTTACAAGCTATACTTCTTCCTATAATAAGGTAAGCCCATCATATTGGTTTTGTATTCCATCCATTCATAGAGTGCAGCCGTATTATCTTTGAAATAAACTGTTACGCTCATTAAGCCATGTACTTGAGTACCATGTACGGCTATTTTATTGCCGCTCTCACAATGAAATAGCAAGAGCAGATCTAGTTCTATCGGCACATTTGGACTTTGTGTAGTTATACCTAAATCATGCTCCTCTAAATTTAGTATAGTTGAAACGCCGTAGACATCAATTGCTTGGATGGTTTCGTGCATATTGATAAAAGTACCGTGCTTACCAGTATGCTTTTTTTGTAGATTGTTCAGTTCTTCAAGATATTCGTCTGTATCTTTAATTTTTCTAGAACCAAGTCCTTTTATAAAACAAATATCATTATAAATCGAGTACTCAAAGTATGTAATATACACAGCTAGTTGTGTTATTTCCCGATTTACAGCACGAAAAAATAAATGTATCTCCTTTCCAAAAGAATAATTCACTAAACCTTGAGATGAATAACCACTTGTCATACCTGTGCTGTAGGCATTCATAAGAAATAGTTCTTGCCCTTTTAAGGCACTAAGTTTTTCTTTTTGTTCCTTAGTTAAGGTGAAAATCATCTTGATTTAGAAAGCTTTTAAAAGTCAGAAAATTTTTAGGTTTTTATATTCAGCAATTTCCCATGTACCGTTCTTTGTCTTGAAAGAAACTCTATCGATACTTCCACATAGTTTACCACAAAAAAATGTGATATGAGTACTTATTGTATCCTCTCGCTTGTTATAACAAAAGGGAGTCAAAAATAAAATAGCATTTGCTTCATAAGAAGCCAATACCTGCTCAATATCTATATTTTTTGGATTATCAAATTCCACTAACTCCACACTATGTTGTCGAAATGGAGTCTTATTTTTTTCCAAAAAAGATAATGGCGGAATAAACTCTTCCAAACATGTACTATCAATTCGGGTAAGCATTTTATTAGGAAGATGGAGATAATTTACTTGCCTTGATAGTAGCAGTTTAGAGTAAGGAGATTCTACCACTTTTCCTTCTTCAATTGGTATACCAATAAAAGGGACTCGTTTCAAAATCTTCTCTTCCAACAGCTCCATAACTAACTCATCACCAATATTTTGTGATAAATCACAGCTACTCATAAACGATAATATGCACAAAAATAAACTTGTGGTCTTCACGCTTTTTTCTATAATTATGCAACAAAGTCCTTTAGTTCTAGGGAATACAAATAAGTTTGCCATTAGCAACTATTTCACTCTCTGATACAAGAGAATAAAAATAAATACCTGCTGGTAATGAATTAGTATCTATTTGAAAATTTCTTTCGCCACTCATTTGCACCTTCAGGACTAAACGTCCAATATTATCAAATAGTAGAAAATCTTGTATATCAAGTTCCCTATTAGTGCTAAATATGTCTATATAAAAGCTTTGACTAAAGGGATTTGGAAAAGCCTTAACTTGTGTTCTAAAAGCTTGTTCTTCTTCGGATTTAGGTAGCTTAGAGACCATTGTATTTTGGATAGTATTCGTTTGGATAGGCGGGTTGAAGTCGAAGAAAATATTGGCAGTATTTTGAATGGTTGTATTTTCATCTAAACCTTCATTCGCCTTAATACTATACTTTACATAGCCATGACTTGCAGGCTCATTCACAATGCTATCGGGTAAAAGAATATTTCTAAAGCTGAATTCTACCAAACCTGTTTTATCGTTTAGCGATGTTTCAAAAGTATGACTTGCATTAAGTGGTTTGAAACTAGTCCAATCTAGATTTTTGTCCAAATAATCCCGAATTACAATATTGAAGGCCGTATCCGTTCCTGTATTCTGAAAGCGAATAGTGTATTCTAGTGTTTCGTCGAAAAGGGTATAATTTTCATCGCCTGCCCGATTTGGCAAAACTAGTTTATCGTTTGGGTCATAAGCACAACGTACTTCTGAACGATATGTATGTGTATTAATAAGCTGTAAAACGCCATCTACATCAGGCTTGAATACTTGACTAAAGAAATTGAGTGTATCTCCTATTGCATCTACGCCTGGTATTTGGATAGTTAGTCGTACTTGTTCTTTATATGTTGGCTTCAAATCTTCAAATGCCCAATAAAGCGTACTTCCCGCCCTGCGGCTCGGTCTAGGAGTTGCTTTGACAAGACTGGTACGCTCATCCAGTACAAAAGATACTTCCCCATTTTCAGAAATATAGCCTTCGTTAGTATAGTTTAACCAAAAATCTACTTCAAATCCACATCGGGTAGGGCTAGAGGTTATACTAGGCTGTACGCGACTTGTTTCAATTAATGGATACAAGCCAAAGTAATAATCTAATGCATCTCCTTTTTCAATCTCAATCTGGTAAATGGAATCTGTGGTAAATTTCCAATTTTCTGGTTGATGTAAGGTCAATTCATAGCTACCAGGATAAGGATAGTAAATCGTTTTTCCACTAGAAAGACTAGGAAAAGCCTGAATTGTATCGGGCAAAAATTGGCTTGGAATATCAAAAAGTAAAAATTCATCAACATCAAAAATACCATTTTGGTTTTCATCAAAAAAGGCATTGGAGATGATGCGAGTATTGCCAAGTAAATTTTCCTGCCAATATAGATAGTCTCTAGTTCGCACACCTATCAAATCATTGTCACCGTCGCCATCTAAATCTTCGTAACTATTAAAAGAGCTTAACAAAACATTTTCTATTTTTTCAAAGGCATTACCTGTATTCAGGTATAAGTCGTTCAAAGTCAATAATTCGTCTAGTCCATCGCCTTGCAAATCAATAAATCCATAAAAGAGAGGAGTAGGTATGTCTTCGTCGAACTGCAATTCACTATGAGTAAAACTTCCACCATTATTGATGAATATATCATGTTTTGTTCCATAGGGTTCATAAAAAAGAATATCTGGTTTACTATCACCATTGAGGTGGAAAAATTTATAATCCCTGAAAGGCAATGTAGGACTACTGGCTATTATTTCCTGCTCTGCAAAATGCCCATTGCCGTCACCCTTGTACCACAGTAATTGTTGTAAGTCTCCATTAAACCGATAACTGACTAAATCGGCTAGTTTATCACCATCCATATCAATCATATCCCATCGGTTAGGTTTCTGAGAGGTATTACTATCCATAGAAAATGAAAATGAACGCCATTCGGAAAAGCCATTCGGAGTGTTTTCCATCCAAAAGCATTCACGCAAAGGCCTATCCCAAAATATATTATCCAGTCTATTATCTCCATTTATATCTGCCAAATGGTCTGCATAATGATTCACGAATATTGGTTCTGAAAAACCACCTTCAGGCTTACTTTCATATATGTTGAAGCTATTTAAACTATCCACTAAAATATCGGGTAGTCCATCTCCATTCATGTCCCTTGCACGTACAAGTCCACCAACACAATGTGTTATATTATTCAAAATGGTATCTTCAACAAAATTTTGTTGTCCATCATTTATCCAGAAACTTACATTACCGCCATCTTCGGAGAATGTAGCAATATCAGTAAATCCATCTTGATTGGTATCCCATGCTCCTAGTATATCAATTTCAATTTTCCTTATACAATATTCCTCGGTCAGTTCTCTTTCATCATTTCCTAGAATAGTTCTAACATGATTAGTTGTTATTAACCAATCTAGATGTTCATCTCTATTAATGTCCACTACTTGAAGATTGGATAATTGAGGATATCCGAAAGCATACTGTATGAGGTCTTTATTAAAAGGAGGCTCATATAAAGGATTATTAGAAAAGGTGTCATCCCCGTTATTATATAATATCAATGCCAACTGTTCATATTCTTCAAATGCTTCATCAGTAGCATAAGAATAGTAACAAATATCTTGCAAATCATCTTGATTCCAATCCATAATTCTACTATAAACCTCCACTTGTTTTGTAATATTTTCTTGTTGGAAATTTAAAGGAATATCTACTCGCTCTGTCAATCCATCCTCTTTCATTTTCAACCAATACAGCTCTTTTTCGGTAGCTACAAGCAAGTCTTTATCGCCATCTTGGTCAAAATCTGCTGAATTAATATTTTTTATAGGATCGTTAGTTTGCAAAGAATCTATAATAGTTGGACTGGAATATTTGATATTGAAAAAATAAATTTGTGTAGAATCTGCCTTATGGTGTGATAAGGCTATATCTAAGACTTCATCTTGATTGTAATCCATCAATGCAATGGATAATGGTAAATCGGTAAAATTTATGTTAGTATTAAATTCTGGAAGGTTGAGCAGATTCTTATGAGACCTAATAATCGTATTGCTTGCATCTATAGAAATAAATACTAGATGACTATATGGTTCATTGATTAGCAATACATCTGTATAACCATCTTGGTAAATATCTACCAACTCAATGTGTAAAATACCCTTTCGGTCTACCGACTCATCATCTAGTAAATATTCCTCAAAATTATAATCCCCTCCTTCATTCTTAAAAAGTACAGGCTTTCCATCCTTCACAGTAAAAATATCGGTGTCGCCATCACTATCCATATCACTCACTTCTACCTCTAAAACAGCACCATCGCTAATAATTCGTTCTTTAAACTCTAAGGGTATAGCCGTGCCTTCATAAATAATCAAGTGGCGACGCGTACCAATCGCTATGTCTAAATATCCATCTTGATTGAAATCCGCAGCGGCACTTTCATTGGTTGTTCCAGTACCTTTATATATAGGTTGCTGTGAACCAAACTGTCCCCAAATTAAAACAGGAAAAAATAATAGAAAAGTAATTGTAAATCGGATAGTCATTACTAGTAGCTTTTGATTTCACAAGTATTTCAGCAGGCAAAATAAATATTATCTTTATGTATAAAGACTTTTTAATGAGAGTTTAACACTAAAAAATGCAAAATTTAAGCATCAACAAAGATGATAAACTTACCACCTACCCCTCCAAAAACAAATCCTCCAAAATCAGCACATGCTGCACCACATCCAAGTGCGTCGCTGCATGATGCAAGCCATAATCAAAGTCATGAAAATAGCGTGTTTGCTGGCGGTGAATTGGGCAAAATATTGGCTTTTATGCGTTATCCGTGTCTAAATCTCCCTTTTTTACCTACATTTCGCCACGGATAGCCACTTTTGAGGCGTTCCTTGATTAAATAATACATACTTAAAGCTGCCTACTTTCGACTTTGTGAGTTGACAAGAAAGCTTAAAACGGCAGTTCGTCATCTTCAAAATTGTCTTGTTGAAACCATAATAAATCCGTTGGTCGCTCCATTG
>JAHDBK010000285.1 GCA_020630455.1 Saprospiraceae bacterium | reverse complement strand
CAAAACCTTAATCTATTGATTCTCATTGTGATAAATTTTTAAACATGCTCTAAATAAGTAATAGGACAAAATAAATATTAAATAATAAAGAATTTTCTTTATTATTTGAATTACAATCTAAAATCTATTGTCTAATATATAATATCTAATAACACAATGAAATATGATTTTATTAATGGAGCGACTTTATTAGTCAATAAACCTTTGGAATGGACTTCCTTTGATGTCGTTAATAAAATTAAATATAAACTCAAGCATACTTTAAAAGTAAAAAAAATAAAAGTGGGACATGCGGGAACTCTCGACCCATTGGCTACAGGTTTGCTTGTAATCTGTACAGGTAAATTTACCAAAAAACTCAACGAATTTCAAGGACTAGACAAAGTATACGAAGGGACAATTACCCTAGGAGGTACTACTCCTTCTTATGACGCTGAAACAGAAATCGACCAAACTTTTCCTACTGACCATATTAATTCTGAATTAATAGAAAATACTCGTTTGCAATTTATAGGACATCTAGAACAAGCCCCTCCTATGTTTTCAGCTATTAAGGTGGATGGAGAACGTTTATACAAAAAAGCGAGGGAAGGACAAGTTATAGAAGTCAAAAAGCGTCCTGTAATCATTCATGATTTTGATATTAATAATATTAATATTCCTCATTTAGATTTTAAAGTGCATTGTAGTAAGGGAACATACATTCGTTCCTTAGCATTTGATTTTGGAAAAGCGATGAATAGCGGTGCATACCTAAGCAGACTAGAACGCACTCAAATTGGAGATTTTCACTTAAAAGATGCTTGGAATCTTGATGAATTAATTCAACATATTGAACAATATAATAATTGATATGAAAATAAAAGAAAGAGTAGAAAAAATGAGAATCGCCTTAGATGAAAAAGGCGTATCAGCATATATTATTCCTAGTAGTGACCCTCATCAAAGTGAATATGTCGCTGACCATTGGCAAGCTAGGTCTTGGATTTCTGGTTTTACTGGTTCTGCAGGAACAGTAGCCATTACGCCTTACAAAGCAGCCTTATGGACAGACTCTAGATATTTTCTTCAAGGAGTTGAACAACTAGAAGGTACAGGAATTGATTTGATGAAACAAGGATTATCAGAAACCCCTTCTTTAGAAGAATGGATATTGGCGAATGTAAAAGCAGGCGATGTAGTGGCTTGTGATGGAGCTAATTTTTCTGCTGCTTATATTCAAAAATTAAATAGATTATTAGAAAATAATCACATCATACTCGATTATAATTTTGATGTATTTAAAAAAATATGGAATAATCGTCCTCCTTTACCTCAAACGCAAGTATTTGAACACGATGTACAATTTGCAGGGAAAAGTAGAGTTGAAAAAATCGCCGCTGTTCGTTCCAATATGGGCAATGCGGATGCTCATTTAATCACTACCTTAGACGATATTGCTTGGTTGCTCAATATTAGAGGAAGCGATGTTGAATGTAATCCAGTGAGTATTGCATACTGTATCGTTGAAAAAACTAGGGTTTATTTATTTATTGATGAAAATAAATTAAGTAAAGAATTAGAATCCTCTTTTGCAAATGAAAATATTTTCATCAAACCTTATGATGAAATTACTTCTTTCCTTAAAAGCATGAGCGATGGTCAAAGTATTCTTATTAATATGAACACCGTGAGTGCTCAATTATATGATGCGATTCCTAGAAATGTAAATATTGTGAAAGGAAATACTATTCCAACACGACTAAAAACCATTAAAAATAATACGGAAATCAAGCACATCAGAGAAGTGATGGCAAAAGATGCTGTGGCTCTGCAAAGATTGTTCATGTGGTTAGACAAGGAATTAGAGCATAGAAAGGTAAGCGAAGTAGAAGTTTCAGACCAATTGGCTTCTTTTAGAAAAATGGGAAGTGATTACTATGGAGAGAGCTTTCCTGCGATAGTGGGTTACAAAGGCAATGGAGCCATCGTCCATTATCGCCCAGAAGAAGGCAAATGTGCTATGATTGCTAAAGAAGGCATACTGCTTTTAGACTCTGGTGGTCAATATCACAATGGAACCACGGATATTACAAGAACAGTATCACTTGGGAATCCAACCGCTATACAAAAAAGGCATTTTACCCTTGTTTTGAAAGGACATATTGCCTTGGCGATGCAGCATTTTCCCAAGGGAACGCTTGGTATTCAATTGGATACACTGACTAGGCAATTCCTCTGGAAAGACGACCTGAATTTTGGTCATGGTACAGGTCACGGCGTAGGGTTCTTCCTCAATGTACATGAAGGACCACAAGGGATTGGCCCTATTCCACAAGGCAGGTATATGGAGCCATTTTATGAGGGCATGTTTACCTCAAACGAACCCGGTTTGTACATCACCAATGAATATGGAATTCGTATTGAAAACCTAGTACTTGCCGTGAATGCAACAAAAGGAGATTTCGGACAATTCCTACAATTTGAAACAGTAACCCTTTTCCCAATAGACCAACAACTTATCGATAAAGAGCTCATGACCACAGAAGAAATCAATTGGCTCAATAATTACCACCAAGAAGTCTGGGAGAAAGTCAGCCCACTCCTAAGTACTGAAGAGGAACGCGAATGGTTGAAGGTGAGATGTGGGGAGATGTGATGGGGAAGGTTTTACACAACAAAAAAAAACAGCAACACTTCAAGAAAGTATTGCTGTTTTTTAGTGCTCATGACTGGAGTCGAACCAGCACGTCCTAATCGGACACAAGGCCCTCAACCTTGCACGTCTACCAATTCCGTCACATGAGCAATTTATTTTAATAAATCTAAAAAATCGAAATTAGTTCCACAAAGGTAAAGCAATTTATAATATTTGAAATGTTTTTATTAAAAATTATTGAAATAAAAGACTTCCAATGCGTAAAATGGTACTGCCTTCTTCTATTGCGATATGATAATCGCCAGACATTCCCATACTAATTTCCTTGAAACTGTCTTTTGATTGAAAAGAATTGGACTTTAAATTTTCAAATATATTTTTTAGTTGTTTGAATTCATTTCTAATTTGATTTTTATCATGAGTGAATGTAGCCATACCCATTACACCTACTATTTCAATATGACTTAATTGTTCATATTCATTAGTATTTAAATAATGGATAATATCATTGATTTGTAAACCGTATTTACTTTCTTCACGGGCAATTTTAAACTGTAATAAAACTTTTATCGTTCTATCATGTTTTTGAGCCTGTTTATTGATTTCTTCTAATAATTTAATACTATCTACAGAATGAATCATTTCAACAAAAGAAGCGATGTATTTTACTTTTTTAGATTGAAGATGCCCAATAAAATGCCATTTGATATCTTTGGGTAAATCTTCGTACTTTTGCTCCATATCTTTGACTCTGTTTTCGCCAAAGATTCTTTGTCCTTGATGATACAATGACATGATGGCTTCATTCGTTCGTGTTTTAGATACGGCGACGAGCTGAACGGGTTTATTTTCTATTTCTTTAATTAAATTGCTATACATGATATTCAATTATCCTTTTCAAAACGCAAAAGTAATAAAGCCTTTAATATTGTTTTTTATTATTTTAATATTAAATTTTAATTGTATTCCTTCTGCAAATAATGAAGTACCTGAAAATCTCATAGATAGAGAAAAAATGGTTAATGTTTTAAAAGATGTCTATTTAGCAGAAGAGTCTGTTGCTACCTTTTTACCTGACAAAAGAGATAGTATGGCATATTTATTATACAATCATGTTTTTAGAATTCATCAAATCGAAGAGCAACAGTTTTATGAATCTTTAAACTATTATAACACTCATCCAGAAGTGATAAAAGAAATTCATGACAATATATCAGACTCCTTGGAGTTAGAACTTAAAAATCTAACTAGAGGTCGTAGTATTGACGATTAAAATCTCATACTTAAATATGCTCTTAGCTAAAAAAATCATCATCATCAAGATCGCCTAAGAAATCTGAAAGTTCATCGCCAAAGGTGACTTTTTTATTAATAATTTCTTTTTGAATAATATTATAGCCAGATAAACCAAACAAGATTAATTCCATATAAACAGGAATTTCTTTTTCTTGTATTTTATCAACTGATTTAGTAGCTAAACGCTTTAAGCCAGGTACATTTTCCAAGGATTTGATATATGTTTTTTGAGAAATATCATTTCCTAATTCTACTTGTTTTCCTGTTGCAAACCACTCACTCAATGTTCTATATGAATAATTACCTTGCTCATCATCATTTTCTTCTGGATTAGGAAAGTATTCGTCAAATTCATGTTGAATAGCTTCATCAATTAAGCTAACAGCTACTCCAAGTGGACCTTCTTGTTCTCCTTCATAAACCAGTTCTACTTTTCCTGTAATAGCTGGGATTACACCCCAAAAATCAGTCAAACGAGCCGTGGTTTGCTTCTCCCCATTCAAAATCATTCTTCTTTCAGCAGTAGAAACGAGATTTTCGTATGCAGCAATGGTCAAGCGGGCAGAAACACCACTTTTTTCATCAATATATTCACTTTGTCGAGCGGCAATAGCAATGCGTTCCAAGATGTTTTTCAATACCTCAGGGACGATTACTTTATCACTTTGCTCTTGACTCAACCTTGCTTCTTGAGCGGTTATTGTTTTACCAATTTCAATACTCGTAGGATAATGCGTTAAAATTTGGCTTTCAACCCTATCTTTTAAAGGAGTAATGATGCTTCCTCTATTGGTATAATCTTCTGGATTAGCTGTAAATACAAATTCGATATCTAAAGGCAATCTCAATTTAAAGCCTCTGATTTGCATATCTCCTTCTTGTAAAATATTGAACAATGATACTTGGATTCTCGCTTGTAAATCAGGTAATTCGTTGATGACAAATAAACACCTATGAGAGCGAGGAACTAGACCAAAATGTATGACTCTTTCATCTGCATAAGATAGTTTTAATGTTGCTGCTTTAATAGGGTCTATATCTCCAATCAAATCCGCTACACTTACATCAGGAGTAGCCAATTTTTCTACATATCTTTCAGAGCGATGTAGCCAAGAAATCGGTGTTTTATCTCCTTTTTCTTCGATTAACTCTTTGGCAAAATGTGAAATGGGATTTAAGGGGTCGTCATTGATTTCACTTCCTTCAACAACAGGTATATATTCATCCAAGAGGTTAATCATTAAACGAGCTAGGCGTGTTTTGGCTTGCCCACGTAAACCTAACAATAAAATATTGTGTCTTGACAAAATAGCCCTTTCTAAATCTGGAATTACAGTATCTTCAAATCCCATAACTCCTTCAAAAACCTTCTTTTTATTTTTTATACTTTCAATGAGATTAGTTCTCATTTCGTCTTTAATGCTTTGAGATTCGTACTTGCTTTTTTTTAGCGCTCCAAGGGTTTTTATTTTTAATAATTCAGACATCTAATTGTATTCTTATAAGTGTTTTATAAAGAAAATTCTTTATTTTTTT
>JAHDBK010000284.1 GCA_020630455.1 Saprospiraceae bacterium | reverse complement strand
GGTGGTTTATCAACAAATTATACATTTACTTTTGAAAGTGGAGAAACATTTACAGGGATGAGTGCAACTGCAGTTGCACTTTGCCAAGGTAATCAGTTTGTAACCGTCACGGATGGTTTTTGTGAAATTCAAGTGGATCTTGGAGGAACAGGAGTTCCTGCTCCTCAGCCTGTTACTGTAGCGGATATTCAAACTGTAGATGCTTCATGTGCTGGTAATACGGATGGTACAGCAACAATTACTCCTACAGGTGGTGCAGGCGCTCCGTATAATTATCAATGGAGTAATGGACAAATGGCTGCAACAGCAACGAACCTTAATCCTGATATTACTTACACTGTTATTATTACAGATAACTTAGGATGTGAATCTTCTCCTTTTTCAGTAAGCGTGAATGAACCAGATACGCTTGAACTGGTAATAATAGATACTGTAGATATTCAATGTTTTGGTGATAATAATGGTATTATTCAAGTAGCTCCAATTGGAGGTAACTCAGGATCTTACACCTATAATTGGTCACCTAATCTAAGTGATAATACTAATATAGTTACTGGATTGTCTCCAGGAATATATAATGTTACAGTAACTGATGAAAGAGGTTGTACTGATAATGTTTCAGCTACTATAACTTCTCCTGACCCTATTTCTTATGACTTTATGGATCCAGAAGAACCGCAATGTAATGGATATACTACTCAGTTTATTTTAGATACGGTATATGGTGGCGTAGGCCCTTATGTGTATACTATTGATGGTTTTAATTATAATTCTGTTTCGTCGGGAGCTACTTTGGTGGCAGGGACTTATACTTTGGAAATTTTAGATGCTAATTTCTGTACTACTACTGAAGAAATAGTTATTACAGAACCAGACCCAATTATTGTAGATTTAGAACCTTATGTAGAAATACAATTGGGTACTTCTTATGAAATTATACCTAATGTTACACCTCTTGCTGCTTTAGATAGTGTTTCATGGACCCCAACAGAATATTTAAGCTGTACAGGTTGTATTAATCCTATAGCTAGTCCTGTTGATGATACAGAATATACAATAACCGTTTATGATACTGAAAAGGGATGTTTTGGTTCTGGTACAATTTTAATTGATGTTGATCCAGATAGAAATGTTTATATTCCGAATGCATTTTCACCAAATAATGATGGTTATAATGATATTTTTATTCCTTATGCTGGACCTGGAGTTCAAAATATTAAGGATATGAAGATATTCGACCGTTGGGGTAATATGGTTTTTGAACAAGCTAATTTCTTACCAAATGACTTAGGTTCGAATGGATGGGATGGTCGCTTTGGTTCAAGTACAATGAACCCTGCTGTTTTTGTATATTTTGTTGAAGTAGAATTTGTTGATGGCGTTACTTTATTATATAAAGGTGATGTTACATTGTTGAGATAATATTTTAATACTTAAATTATATAATAAAAGTCCCTAATTGAAATTTCGATTAGGGACTTTTTATTATAGAGCAAATGACAATTACTTTTTCACAATTTTATATGTTTCAAAAACACCTTCATTAGTATTTATTTGTATAAAATAAATACCCATTTCTTCTTGAATTTTTAATTGTATATTTTCAATATCATTATAATAATAATGAGATAATTCTCTTCCTGTAATATCTATTATTTTTATATTAACATCATTATAAATCTTATCTAATTCAATGGTTAAATCACCTGTAGTTGGGTTGGGAGACACGTTAAATAATTTAGGTTTGTTTTCGTTAATATTATGTAAAGACAAAGTGAAATCTTGTATCATATCGTCTATGATATGAGATGTGGTATTGGTAATTATTGGTTCATTAAAATCAAAATAAATACCACAATTATTATTCAACTCTGTACCATTAGATAAATCTGCAACTTGTTCAACTTTGAATTTAAGAAAACCATGACTAGCTGCTTCATTAGTTGTACTGTCAGGTAGTAGTATATTATTGAATGTCCATTCCAAAACTCTAGGTCCATACATTCTAAACTCATAATTATGGCTAGCCGTACCAGGTGTTACAGAAAATATTTCAAAATTTTCTTCTAAAGTATCTTTTACAATTACTGTAAAAGCGGTATCTGTTCCTGTATTTTGAAACCTTATTAAATATTCCATTTGTTGATTGGGCATGACCAAATTTTCTTCTCCTATTCCCAAAGGAAATCCTGTTTTGTCATTAGGGTCATAACTCCCTGTTACGATACCACAATAGATATCAATTATTGGGTCTGCATCATCAAGAGGGAAATTATTAACTTGTGAAGGATTAGTTATTCCTCCACAATTTTCCACGGTAGTATTTGGATTAGAATTACCAGGATGAAGTGGATGTTGAGGAACAGCAAGATGCCAAGATTCTCCACTACCTTCAAATACAAAAATAATTGTTTCTTGTCCTAATAATTGAATAGAGTCTAAATAAAATGTTTGACCACCTACATAAACCATTATAGGATGAAAACAGGTCATATCTCCTTCTCCTAAATCTCCTGTATTAGTAATTTCAAAATATATGCTATCATTTTGGCAATAACCAATAACACTTAAACTGGATTTATCCCAAGGAGTACCACAGGTATTTACCAAAGGTGGCAAGGGATTAGGTGCTGAATCTAAAACACAATCTTCTACTGGAAAAATCTCTGCTTGGATACAAAGACTTTCTCCTAATATAGCGTCGCAACTTACATCTGCTTCGATTACGAAATCAATACATTCTCCCAAATTTAAAGTTCCAATATTAAATTGATATTGATTATTTCCTAAATCTGTATAAGGTAAAGAAGCACTTGTTGGTATTATATAAGGGTCTAATTCCACTATCGTATATGCATTATATAAAGTATCTGTTGATATATTGGAATTACAGGTTTGAACATAAATCTTTTGATTATTAAAACATGGGCGAATGAATGGCATGTGAATACTTACATCAGGGATAGGGCAAGGGCTAGTTGAATATAAGCCAAAAGAAGGAGCAACAGTAACGATATCTGGATTTGTAATTTCAAATGATTGACTTAATGGACAATTTGTTGTCCAATAATCAGAAGTATTTATAGTAATGGTATAATTTCCAATAGGTAAAGAATCTATTTGCCAAAGACCTTCATCATTAGTTTGAACTATAATATCTCCAGGTTGTATGATTGCAAATTTATTAGCTATGCCTATTTCGGCACTTTCATGTAAACAATTTTGATTATCATCATAATACACATATCCTGTTACTCCTTTTAATGAGAAAACTTTGGTAACTCCGCCAAGTAGAAAATTAGAATGATCTATTGGGTATCCCAAAACTAACCTATTTGGATTATTAGAAATATCAATGCTCATTCTTGGAACACTAGCATGGGCACTAGCTTCAAAAATAGTACCTCCAAATTGTAACCAATTATTTTCATTTTCAACATAAATTTTAGTATGTCCAGCAAAAATTTCATTTAAGTCATCATCTCGCCAAACATTATTCACTGCTAATAGCTTTCCATCAGGAGATAAAGAAATACTAGAACCGACCTCAAAAAAAGAATATTCTCCTATTATATCATTACCCACTACTGACCATATTTCATTATTTTCTTTATATATATTAGTAATATTAATGAACCCATCATCTTGATAATGAATGCTATTAATTGCCATTTTTTTTCCATTATGTGAAATAGATATACTATTACCAAAACAAAAAAGGGGCAATTCTCCTACAATTTCATTCCCTGTTTGTGTCCATTCTCCATTTATATATTTGTAGATTTTTACTTTATTACAATCTATTCCTACTACAAGTGTTTGACCATCACCAGACAAAGACATAGCAACACCAAAATTAGATTCATTTGTTTCACCATTAATGTTGGTTCCAACTTGTACCCAAGCATTATTTATGTAATCAAAAATCTTGATTTGACCTGTGTTATTCCCATTTGTGTCATTGTTAGGAGTAGATATAACAATTCGATTCCCATCTCCAGATAAAGAAATCAATGTACCAAAATTATCATGTGCTACATCACCATTTATATTGTTTCCTAACTGTACCCATTCTCCATTAATTTCTTCAAAAACCCTGACATTACCTGAGTTAGTGCCATTGTCATCATTTTCTGGAGCAGCAATAGCAATTATATTCCCATTTGAAGACATAGATACAGATTTACCAAATAAATTATAAGATGATTCTCCTAAGATATTACTTCCAATTTGCAACCAATTGCCGTTATTCTCTTCATATATTCTAACGCAGCCAGCATTTGTACCATTTTCACTATTGTATGGTGCACCAACAATAATGCGTTTACCGCCATAGGATGTAGCAATAGCTGAACCCGACATTTCCGAAGACATTTCTCCAAATATATCTTGACCTATTTGGTTTTGCCCTTTCAATAATGTACAAAGTAGTAATAATTTTAAAATGAATAAAAATATATTTTTCATATCATAAAATTAGATTAGATAATTAAAACATGCTCTAAAAGGGAATTCAATTTGGGTTTTTAAGATGAAACCAAAATACATTATAAAATTATTGAATGTTACTATTATTTTTATTAGAAAAGTATCAATAGTATTAAAAAGTGTATGAAGTGTAAACATTAGTTTATAAACTGAAAAAGAGGCTTTACAATTATTAAACTGTAAAGCCTCTTTTTATTATTTTATATTCAACTATCAATACTCCTTATCCGAAGAAAGGATAGAACCGATATATTGTCTATTCATCAAAGCGATATTTTCAACTGAAATTTCTTTAGGACATTCAGCCTCGCAAGCTTTTACGTTGGAGCACATCCCAAAACCTTCTTTATCCATTTGATTGACCATAGCTTGAGCTCTTTTTTGTGACTCCACTTTACCTTGAGGTAATAAATACAAGTGAGCAACTTTAGCTGAAGTAAATAACATAGCCGATGAATTAGGACAAGCAGCTACACAAGCACCACAACCAATACAAGTAGCTGCGTCAAATGCTTTTTCTGCTGTATCTTTTTCAATAGGAGTAGCATTAGCATCTTGGGCTTGTCCTGTATTGACAGAAACATACCCTCCTGCTTGAATAATTCTATCAAAAGCAGAGCGGTCAACCACTAAATCTTTGATTACAGGGAATGCTTTAGCTCTAAATGGTTCGACAACAATAGTAGCTCCATTAGAAAAAGAACGCATGTGTAATTGGCAAGTAGTTGTTCCTTGCATTGGGCCATGTGCTTGACCATTAATCACCATGTTACATGTTCCACAAATTCCTTCACGACAATCATGCTCAAAAGCAACAGGAGTTTCTTTCTTTTGGACTAATTCTTCATTCAATACATCAAACATTTCTAAAAATGACATATCTGTACTGATGTCATTTAATTCATAATCAACGAATTTACCTTCTCCAAAAGCTCCTCCTTGTCTCCACACTTTTAATTTTATATTTATCGTTTTATCTGCCATTGTAT
>JAHDBK010000283.1 GCA_020630455.1 Saprospiraceae bacterium | reverse complement strand
TAGGTTTTGCAACTGATTGATTTTCTATCCTTGTTGTGACCGTTAGTCAGAATCAAAATAAAAAAAAGAAAACTAAATAGATAGTTGAAAATGGGATACATATTGAAAGCAATTTTTGGTAAGAAATCAGATTTGAATCCAATTATTCTGAGGTATTCAAAATCAAAAATAATTGAATTAGAAAGAGAACTATCTATAATTCCAATGACTGAAGATTTATATGATGAAATAAATAATTTTAGAGTCAGTAATACAATTTTATCCTTTGAATTATTATCAGAAAATTTAGAAAAGGAAGTTTTGGACTTAATTGGGGATTCTAAAATTGCCTATGTTGAATCAGAATTCCACGGAGGAAAAGGGGGGCATTCAGGAATTATTTGGGAAGATAAAAAAAGAAAGATAATTATGGATTACGATTTAGATTCAATGAATAAAATCTTAAAAGAATTAGGAATAAAAAAGGAATCAAATAAAGATGAATTTGATACCGTTGGACTTTCCAAATATAGGATGACGGAAGATTGGATTCAAGCTACTAAAGAATAAGAATAACCGAAATAAAAAATGGAACATAAAAAAACACTTGAACAAATTGAAAAATTAAATGATGAAGAATTATATGATTTTCTCTGGGAATTAGGATATAAACAATCAGAACAAATTTTTAAAGGTAAGAAATCTCCAAATAAATATATTGATTCATTTTTTGCAATTCACATGCTGGAGGCAGAAGTCAATAACGGAGGATTTGACCAATTTTTCCAGAACGGAGGGAATGATTTTTATGCCCAAAATGCACTATTCGGATTACAAAATATTGAAGCCATTGAATTTATTAAACTACTAGAAAAAGGAATTGA
Organism: Saprospiraceae bacterium; assembly: GCA_020630455.1. Taxonomy (GTDB): domain Bacteria; phylum Bacteroidota; class Bacteroidia; order Chitinophagales; family Saprospiraceae; genus JAHDCE01. The sequence goes on along the minus strand of JAHDBK010000283.1, from coordinate 4,619 downwards.
AATTTATAAGGATACCCCTCAACCACATAATGAGAGAAATCCAAAATTTAATTCTATTGATGATGAATTTTATGACATAAATCAAGATAGTAAAAAGGGATTGTCAAAATTAAACCAATTACAAATTAACTATTTTAGAAATAATTTAAATTTAATCAAGTAGAAGACGACATGGAACACTGCGCCAACGGCAAGCTGCCCTATGCGGGCAGCCTGCGTCGGCGCTTGACCGCTCCGTTCGCTTCAATTAGAAAAATAAAAAATGGAAAAACTTTACTACGGAATGGATGGAGATAACATTGGAAGAGTAATAGAATCTCTTTTGATTACTAATAAAGTTGATGAAGTCGAAAAGTTCAGTAATAAAATAACTTATGCCCTTGAGGTAATAAAAAATGACATCATACGCGATGGAGGAAAAGTTATTTTTTATGGTGGAGACAGCATCCTATTTTTTGGAGAGTTCGATGAATTTTATGGAGAAAAAATACTCAAAACATTTAATAAACTGACTAATCGAACTGCATCGATGGGAATAGGAAAAAATACTGCAAATACTTATCTTGGACTGAAAATAGCAAAATCAAAAGGAGGAAATCAGGCTATCAATTACGGATTAATTACTAGCGAAGAATGAAAAAAGCAATTTGCATATTCGTTTCAAGAAATGAAAAACCAGATTTATATGTCAATATATTAAGTTATTGTATAGCCAAATTTGGTAAGGATATTGTTGAAAGAGCTTATCTTTTGAAAATAATAGACCACCCTGTTGAGCGAAAAAAAGAATCAAAAAAGCTCAAAGAAATAAAACAAAATATCATCGTTCAAATAAACGCTTTAGTACAAGAACAATATCTTAGTTGGGATTGGAAGTCAAACCATTTCTCCGATTTGAATAATCCAAAATCAATAAAAATTGAAGAAGATAGAAAATATCTCTATGAATCATTTCAAGAAGTCTTGAATAAAGGAGGTTTAGATACTTTAACAATATTGAATGATGAAATTGAATCACAACTATTGAATATCATTAAAGCTGACAATATAGACTATATTTTTGATGTCACTGGAGTAATTACAAGACATTTAGTAAGGGTTAGCTTGATTTTGCTTGCCAATAAAAAGGGAATCTTTGCATTCGAGATGAACAAAAGATTAGTACATAATGAAGAAGATTTAATCCACAATTTGGATAGCAAAGATTATGAATATATCAGATTGAATGTGCAAGATTACATAGTCGAAAATAAAGAACAATCTAAACCTAGAGCTTCTTTAAATACTAGGATTTTATCGGTACAAATTAAAAAAGAAAAATGGTTAAATGAAATAGCGAAAGGGAAATCAGAAAAAGCAATTGAGGAATTACTTGTTTATTCAAAAGAGGAGAATCGTTACACACAAGAAGTGATAAACTTATCTTCAAGATATAATAATCTGAATCGTTTGATGATTAAAGGAGTAATTCAACCAGAAGATTTTGGAAGAGAATTGAATAAAATAAATGATTCTTTAATGGAAATAATATCAATAATAGAAAAATAAAAACTGAAGCGAACAAAGTGTATGAGGTAATACTTCGCATTCGCTCGTACATACTCATACACAAACCGTTCAGTTCAAGGGCTTCGCCCTTGAACTGAACGGAGCGGCGGCTCGCATTTGGGGTAACGAAGCCCCAAAACAGAACTGCGGCTTACCGACCACCACTGCGATTCCTTGTGGCGGCGGCAAGCCGCCGCTCCGTTAGAGCCAATAAATAAAAAAAGAAAAATCAACCATGGCATTCAAATCAATAAAAAAGAAAAGCAAGGAATACTCTGATATAGAATCATTATTTAGAGATTTGAATACCTCAGGAATTCAATCACTATATTCTCACCAAGCGGATATTCTAAGACATTATCAAGAAAATGCAATTGACAAAGGAAATGTAGCAATTGAATTACCAACGGGAAGTGGAAAAACTTTGGTCGGGTTGTTAATTGCAGAGTTTAGAAGAAGAAAATTCAAGGAAAAGATACTTTATTTATGCCCAACACGACAATTGGTAAACCAAGTAGTAGAATTATCAAATAAAAATTACGGGATAAAATCAATAGCATTTACAGGTTCTCATCGAAGTTATTCTGATATAGATAAGTTTTCATTTAACAATGGAGATGCAATTGCTGTTTCAACATATTCTTCATTATTCAACACAAATCCTTGGTTTGATGAACCAGACTTGGTTGTATTAGATGACGCTCATACCTCTGAAAACTATATAGCATCTTGCTGGTCTCTTTCGATTCCTCGTTATAAATACGAAGAACTATATCGTGCAATTATTGATACGTTGAAGCCAAATCTTTCTCATTCAATTTATGGAAGATTAACAAATGATGAGGCAGATTATTTTGATAAAAATATAGTCGAGAAATTTCCAAGTATTAAGTTATTCGAAAGACGTAAAGAACTATTTGATATTCTAACCACCTATCTCAATGATGACAAAGATTTGAAGTACTCATGGTTTATGATAAAAGACCACTTAGAATCATGTCAATTTTACTATTCTTGGAGAGAGATATTAATTAGACCTTTTATTCCTCCTTCTTTAGATAACAGTCAATTTAAGTATGCAAAGCAACGCATTTTCATGTCTGCAACTTTAGGTCAAGGCGGAGATTTAGAGCGAATAACGGGAATAAAGTCATTCTATAAAATACCGATTCCTTCTGGTTGGGATAAACAGGGAATGGGAAGACGTTTTTTCATGTTCCCGAATCTAAGCTTGGATTCAGATGATACAGACGATTTAATGAGTGAACTATTGAACAGGAATAATAGAACTGTAATCCTTGTATCAAGTGACGACCAAGTAAGTAATTTTAGAGAGGAATTAAGTACTCATCATCCTGAAATTGAGTTTTTTACAGCTTACGACATTGAAAAATCAAAGACAGATTTTATCAATTCTGATAAAGCTGCAATTGTTTTGGCGAATAGATTCGACGGGATAGACTTTGCAGGTGACCAATCAAGAATGTTGTTTTTAGTTGGTATTCCGTATGCCTCAAACCTTCAAGAGAAATTTCTACAATCAAGGATGAATGCCTCAATAATTTTTTACGACAGGAATAGAACAAGATTAATTCAAGCAATTGGCAGGTGTACGAGAAGCCCAAAAGATTATTCAGCAATTTGCGTTTTGGGTGATAAAGATTTATCAGAGTGGTTGGTATTAGAGAAGAAAAATAAATACTTACACCCTGAACTACAAGCAGAGTTAAAGTTCGGAATCGAAAATAGTAAAGAAGTAGAAGTAAAAGACTTTTTGGACAATTTTGATGCATTTATTGGACAGACTGAAGATTGGAATCATGCCAATAATGAGATTATTGAATTTAGGAACGGAGTTGCTCAAAGTGAAATTGAAGGGTCTTCGGAGTTAGAAAAGTCGGCAAAGAATGAAGTTAAATTCCAGTACTATCTTTGGAACAAACAGTATAAAGAGTGCTTTGACCTTATTGATATAATTATTCAAAGTTTAGACGGTGGAAGAGAATTACAAGGATATAGAGCTTTTTGGAATTATCAAGGAGGTGCTATTTCAAATATCCTATTTCAAGAAACAAAAGAAGAAATTTATCAAGATAAAGCCAAACAGTATATCGAAAAGTTAGTAAGAATCTGCCCTTCTGCAACATGGGCAAGAACGATTACGGAAACAATTGTAGAAGGCTTGACATTAGACAATAACTTAGTTTGGAACATTGAATATTTACAACAATATCTTTCTTGGAAGAATATCAATCATTCAAAACAATACAATAAGTATCTAAAAACCATTGAAGATTTTATCAGTAAACCCGATGTTGAGAATTTAAATCTACACATTGGGAAACTACTCGGATTTAGAGCAGAAAATCCAACAAGTACTGCATCCCCAGACCCATACTGGGTTTCTGATGATAACTTTGTAATAGTATTTGAGGATAAGATATATGAAAATGAAGATGAGTTTATAGTGATTGAACATATTAGACAAGCGGCAACTCACGGTAAATGGATAAAGAAAAATGTAAAAGGATTAAGAGATGATGTAACAATTATTCAAGTGCTATTATCAAACAGAAAAAAGATTAGTGACGAAGGAAAAACATATGCCTCGACACTAAAGTATTGGAATTATGATGAGTTCGTTTCATTTAGTAAGAGGATAATTTCACTCGCAAGAGATTACGCTAAATTCTATGGAGGAGAAAACGATAACAACTGGAAAGAATACTTTTTAGATGAATTTTACAAGAAGAAATTAAGTCCTAAAGTACTGGCAGAAATATTACCAAACTTAAATGAAATTTAAAGGAAAAATGAATACTGGCTCTAACATTGCATAGCCGTCCATAGCCAGCAAAAGCTGGCTACGGCGGCTATGCGAGACCGTTCAGTTCAAGGGCTTCGCCCTTGAACTGAACGGAGCGGCGGCTCGCATTTGGGGTAACGAAGCCCCAAAACAGAACTGCGGCTTACCGACCACCACTGCGATTCCTTGTGGCGGCGGCAAGCCGCCGCTCCGTTATGCCCAAGTAACAAAAGAAAAAAGAAATTATTGTGAATGGAATCATCGA
>JAHDBK010000282.1 GCA_020630455.1 Saprospiraceae bacterium | reverse complement strand
TATTAAATATGACTATTTTATTGATGTATTTTTTAAAAAAATATATTTGGAAGGAAAGAAAATAAGCAATATTGCTTTTTCAATAGTTTTTTGGACTTTTAGATTTATTTTAATATTTACTTTTATAAATATTGCTAATTATAGTGGAATTAATACTATAACTCAAATAATATCAAATGTAGTATTGATTTTATCATTATATATTACGTACTCTTTTTATAGAAATTTCTTAGTAACATTTTTACTTCAAAAAAATCGTTTTCCCGATTGGTATTATTTGTTTTTAAATATTCCAATTGTCAACTTTTTTACTTGGCTATACATGATATTTCCAAATAAAAAATTATTCGAAAAAGAAAATAAAGGAAGTAGGAATTTAAAGGAAAGAGCATCAGTGTTACAAGATGAATTTATAAGACTTAAAAAAAATAAATACATTAAAGTGACTTTACTACTGGTAATGTTTTTTCTAATAATATCAAATATAAATATTGGTTTGAATTCTTCGGGTTTAACTATATATCTGTTTATTGGATTGATATTTTTAGTAAGAATTTATTCTTCTGAAAAAGCTAGTTATTTTATATTCTTGGTTGTTTCGGCTTTTCTTATATATTTATCAACATTAGGAATGAGTCAATTACCTGATTTTATACCACCATATTTGAGCTTATTGATTTTGATTCTCATTTTATATCCATTATTCCATTATGATTCATTAGAGTTTGTTAAAGATGATACTAATGATAATTATGGAGTAGAAAATGATATTTTTGACCATTTAATATTAAAAAAATAATCATATAATAAAGAAAACTCTTTATTATTTAAATTGTAAGTCTAAAATCAAATGTCTAATTTCTATTGTCTTCCGACTTACAATAGATTTTTTAAATCATTGTTTTATTTTAATAAGTTAAAATTAAAAGATACGCTAACTTTTTAAATTCATATTTGTTATCAAATATGAATTTAAAATAGTTTACAATGCAAACAGATGATATAATCCAACACTACTCTTCATATATAAATGATAATGCACATCCACCAAAAACTATTGCGGCTTTTTGTGAAGTTTTAAAAATAGAAGAAAAAGAGTTCTATTCTTTTTTCTCATCTTTTGAAGCCATAGATAGACATATTTTACATCAATTTGGTCAAAATACCATTCAATTAATCCAACAAAGTGAGGATTATTCACAGTATGATGCTCAAACTAAATTATTGAGTTTTTATTATACCTTTTTTGAAATACTGACAGCGAATAGGTCATTAGCAATTGTTATTTTAAATCAAAAAAAATCAGTTTTTTTTAACTATAAAAAATTGACAGATTTAAATGATTTATTTCAAAAATATATTCAAAGTTTAGAGATTTCAACTTTTAAAATTCCTATTCAACAAATTGAAAATATTAAGGGGAAAAGCATAGGTGAATTAGCATGGTTACAACTACTTTCCACCATCCAATTTTGGATAAAAGATACTTCTATTGACTTTGAAAAAACAGATATATATATTGAAAAATCAATCAACGCTTCATTCAAATTAATAGATACGAGTAGGACGCAAAGTATCTTCGATTTTTTTAAATTTATTTGGAATGAAAAAACCAAGTAATAATAACAAATATTCTTTATAATTTACAATATGAAATCAATAGATAAAATACCTGTATCCAAAATAAAAAGGGCTTCTAAAATCTTAAAAACAGGTGCCAAAGTAGGAGCTAACTACCTAAAGTATTATGGTGAAAAAATAACAAAAGGAGAGGAGATTGCTAAAGAAAATTTAGATGATTCCAATGCAAAAGAAATATATAATAGTCTAAAAGAATTGAAAGGAAGTGCTTTGAAAGTTGCACAAATGATTAGTATGGAAAAAGGTCTATTGCCTCAAGCTTATGTTGACCAATTTTCATTGTCTCAATTCTCCGTTCCTCCACTTTCTCCGCCATTAGTTATTAAAACATTTAGGAAGTATTTTGGGAAAAATCCCAATGAAATATTTGATGAATTCAATCCTCAATCTGTTTTTGCTGCAAGTATTGGACAAGTTCATGAAGCTGAAGCAGAAGGTAAAAAATTAGCCGTTAAAATTCAATATCCAGGTGTAGCAGATAGTATCAGTTCTGATTTGAATATGGTCAAACCAATTGCTTTAAGGATGTTTAATATAAAGGCAAATGATTTTGAAAAATATTTTAAAGAAGTGGAATCCAAATTGATAGAGGAAACCCAATATCTTAAGGAATTAGAACAAGCTCAAGAATTTGCTAATGCTTGTAATTCTTTAGATAATGTTATTTTTCCACAATATTATCAAAAATGGTCATCCGATAGAATTCTCACTATGGATTGGATGGAAGGAATTCATCTTAGCGAGTTTGCACAAAAAAATAGAGATACCAATAAAGCCAATAAAATAGGTCAAACTCTTTGGGATTTTTATATGTTCCAAATTCATCATTTACATAAAATGCATGCCGACCCTCATCCAGGTAATTTTCTAGTTAATGAAAAGGATGAATTGGTAGTTTTAGATTTTGGTTGCACCAAAGAAATTCCTAATTCTTTTTATGAACCATATATTTCATTAACAGATAGAAATACAATAGATAATGAAGCATTGTTCGACGAAGCATTATTAAAATTAAGTATCATTAAAACCACTGATTCTGATAAAGATAAACAATTCTTTAAAAGCATATTAAAAGAGGCATTAGATTTAGCAATTCGCCCATTTGATAATGAGGTTTTTGATTTTTCTGATAATAATTTTTATCAAAAAATGCTTGAAATGGGAGAGAAACACGCAAAAAATAGGGATTTGTTGAGAGCAGATGCTAATAGAGGCTCTAAACATTTTATATATATGAATAGGACCTTTTTCGGTTTATATCATTTAATGAATGATATAGGTGCTAATCATATTATTATTAATAACTATAAAAAATATTTATGATAATAGAAGACTATAATATTAATAATATTAATGACAATAAGAGTATAGATAATGCATTAGGTACTGAATTTTTCTTACGGAAATCATTTAATTTTAATAAATCTGGAGCTTTAGAAGTAGATACACTGAGTCCTATTTTTCAATATCAAATGAAATTCCCTCAATATGATTTAAATGTTGAAGTAGAAATTAGACCAAAAGGTATAGTTGTTTATTTAAATAATACTAAAAAATCAATTGCTTGGATTATTCCTTATTATAAATTAGTGATTTTTCAATCTAGGTATTATGGTATTCATTCAAATGGTCATTTTATAAGATTTTATAAACAATACCTTAGTCCTGATCAATCTTCTTTTTTTAAAAAAATATTAGAACAAAAAGCTATGATTCAAAATTTGAATAGATTATAAATTTTTCAACATGCACTTTAAACCTGTTCATATTCTAAAATCTATTCCGTACATTTGTGTTTAAAATTCATACATAGTGCTTAGCATTAACAACATTTATATACAATACGGAGACAGGATATTATTGAATAATATCACATTAACCATAAAGGAGAAAGAAAAAATTGGTCTTGTTGGGAGGAATGGAGCAGGTAAATCCACCATATTAAAAGTCATTTCCCAATATATTAGTCCAGATAAGGGTTCGGTTAGTCGTCCTAATGAATCTACCTTATGTTATTTACATCAAGAATTAGATTTACCTAAAGGAAAAACAGTAATCGATGAGGCATTGACCGCATTTGAAGAGGTCAAAAAGCTAGAACAAGCCATACTAGATATGGAAAAGGAAATGGGCGAAAGAACAGACTATGAAAGTGATTCATATATGCAACTCCTTCAAGATTTTTCTGATGCTAATGAACGATTTAATTTCTTAGGCGGACAAACCATGCAAGCAGATGCAGAACGGATTTTAACAGGTTTGGGATTCAAAAATAAGGACATGAATCGCTTGACTGACGAATTTAGTGGTGGATGGCAAATGAGAATTGAATTGGCAAAAATGCTACTACAAAGACCTGATTATCTTCTTCTCGATGAGCCTACCAATCACTTGGATATTGAATCAATTATTTGGTTAGAAGATTTCTTGAAAACCTATGAAGGGGTAGTGATTATTATTTCCCACGACAAAATGTTTCTTGATCATGTAACGAATAAAACGGTTGAAATAGAATTAGGAAATGTTTATGAATATAAAGCACCTTATTCTAAATATGTTGAATTGCGGAAAGAAAGAAAGGAAAAAACAGAAGCTGCATATAAGAATCAACAAAGAGTAATCGCACATAAAGAAAAAATCATAAACAAATTCATGGCTAAAGCTACAAAAACTAAAATGGCCCAATCCATGAAAAAACAATTGGATAAACTAGAACGTGTAGAAATAGCCGAAGAAGATGTTTCTACTATGAATATACAATTTCCTCCTGCACCTCGTTCTGGAAGAGTAGTTATTGATGCCCAAAAAATAGTAAAGAATTATGGAGATTTAAAAGTATTGAGTGGTGTTGATTTCACTATGGAAAGGGGAGATAGGGTATCTTTTGTTGGACAAAATGGTCAAGGAAAAACGACTTTGTCTAAAATTTTAATAAATGTAGAACCCAGTACTTCAGGTGATGTAGAATTAGGCCATAATGTCCAAGTTGGGTATTATGCACAAAATCAAGCAGAAACTTTAAATGGTGACAAGACATTATTACAAGTGATGGAAAGCAAGGCTCCTGAAGAAATGCGGACTAAAATTCGTTCTATTTTAGGAGCGTTTATGTTTAGTGGAGAAGATGCAGAAAAAAAAGTAAAAGTGCTTTCTGGAGGAGAAAGAGCAAGACTAGCTTTAGCTTGTATGCTGCTGCAACCTTTCAATTTATTAGTATTAGATGAGCCTACTAATCACTTGGATATGTTGTCTAAAGAGGTTTTAAAAGAAGCTATTAAACAATATGATGGAACATTAGTGGTCGTTTCTCACGATAGAGATTTTTTACAAGGTTTGACCAATAAAACTATAGAGTTTAGAGACCAAAAATTATATGAATACTTAGGAGATATAGATTATTTCTTGGAAAAAAGAAAAATCCAAAATATGAGAGAGGCAGAAAAGAGAAGTGTTCAGAAAAAAGAAAAAATAACAATAGAAGAAACAATAGAATTATCAGCAGAACAACAGCAATTATTACATAAAAAAACGAAATCTATTAAGAATAAAATTTCTAATGTAGAAAGAAAAATTAACGATAAAGAAAAAGAAATAAAAACAATAGAATCTAAAATGGCTGCTACTGATTTTTATGAATCACCCAAGAGCCAAGAGGTAATTGAAAAGTATCAAAATGCCAAAATTCAATTAGATGAACTCATGGAAGAATGGGAATTATACCAAATGGATTTGGATGAACTAAATGGCTAATACTAATCCATAGTTGGAATGTATATTATGATTCTTTTGATTTTTATATTAGACGAGGCATTTTTTGAAGGAATAGCAGGGCTATTGCTGAAAAAAATAACG
>JAHDBK010000281.1 GCA_020630455.1 Saprospiraceae bacterium | reverse complement strand
TGCAAATAAGCGTTGCGTTAGAAGTAACAGTTGCTTAAAAAGTAACAGTTCGTTTTAAAGTAACCTATTTTATTTTCAAGCACTCCAATATAATTTTGTACTTATTATTTTTTTAAAAGAAAATTATTTTTTTCATTAATTTATCATAGGTATATGAATTATAGAATAGTAAAAGCTAGAACAGGAGGCAGTATTAATACAGCAGTATCATCTGCTGTTCAAAATGCTTTATCTCAACAAGCTGTTAATACAATGAATGGCTGTTGTTGTCCTAGTGGTAGCAAAGGCAACATGATTGCAACTGAAAATCCTGCTTTCACAGAAAACAGGGTGCAAAAGTTAGGTAATTCTAACCAATCAGGACACATGGTTAATAAAAGCAATACCTTTACTTTAAGGATTGCAAATACCAATACAACTAAACAAAAATTAGTCATCTTTGACCCTAATACTTCAGTTCAAGATAGTTTGAATATTTCAGCTTTGCCTACTGGAGTAACCATTACAGGATTGAATAAAAACTATGACAATCTCTTAAAGTCAATCGCATCTCGTGTGAGTTTGCAAGTAAGTAAATTGACTATGAGAGTTGTTGAGCAACCCACAACGGTAACAGTAGATGCACAGTTCTCCAATTACCTTAGAGTAATGGCAGGGAATTTCTCAAATGACAATATTGATACAAAGGTCGAAGTATTGCCGTCTGAATATACAGGGCAACAAAGACACCTTGACCGTGTCGAGTTTGCAGTCAATTTCTTAATTGAGCCTGAAACGGGTATGGTTATGGAGATTGAGCCTGAAACTACAATTGATATTGTTTTCAATATCTCTCACGTTTACGGATTCGGTAGATAGTCAAACTGATTTTTAAACCTTTTAAATCGGTTTGATATGGAAGAGAACACAACAATAAATGAAGGTTTTGATTGGACTACCTTTTCTAGTTCTCTAAGTGAAAACTTAGCGGATATAATTGGCAGTTTTACAGGTAATACTGGTCAAGACGTTTATTACATTCAGCAACCACAACAGCAGCAGCAACAAGATAATACTTTGGTATGGGTGGGCTTTGGTGTCCTCGCAATACTAATGATTATCATTATTTTTTCATTAAAAAAGTAAGATTTACAATGTCTAAATTTTTTAAGCAATATCGCACTTTGATTGTGCTTTTAGTGATTGCAGCCGTAATCGTAGGACTTTATTTTTATCTTAAAAATGAGGACCAAAAGGCATTAGATGAAGTAGCAGAAAGTACAACGGACAGCGAAACGGCTGAACGTTTTTATCTAAGACAATAAAATTCATTAAATGATACAGGCTTGGTCTAAATTGGATAAAAAGACGCAGACTTGGATTGTTATAGGTCTAGCAGTTTTTATAATATTGATTGCGGTTTATATTAAAGGTCGTAGAGATGCGAGTACGCAACAACCTTTAATATGTCGTGTCTTGGGTATCGGTTGTTATTCTGAAGAGGTAAACGACAGCGATAAACCCGATGTGCCGACTACTGCTCCAGTAACCAATAATATTGAAGCACTAGCGACTAGATTGCATGATACTTTGAAAGAAATTGCAGTCATTGACACCACGCAGCGATGCAATGCTTTTATGGACGCTTTAGACCTTGCCGATAATGAATTTATTGCACTATGTAATTATTATAAAAACCGATTTAATCAAACATTAAGAAACGGGATTAATTCGACTTGGTGGGGTTGTGATGGTTTTGGTAGCAATGATGCTAAAAATCAAATACTCTCCCGAATAGACGCATTGAATATCCCATAAAAAATAAATTATGAAGTTTAAAGAATTGTCTTATTTGTGGGCTTTTGTCCTTATTTTTTTAGCGGTTTATATGGCTAATATTATGGCTGCTAAGTCATTGGAAAAGGAAGCACAGTATAAAGCGGCTTTAAGTGGTTCAAGTACTGGCGAAGTATCATCAAGAAATTATATGTAATATGAATGATAATGATACTTTATTGGGTGGCTTGGGAACAGTACAAACAGAAGTGACAGTCGCTTTTGACCCTGTAAGTTCTCTTTATGTTGGTTTGGCTATTTTCTTAGCCCTTGCCCTTGCCATAACTTATTATAGATTTACAAAATAGTCTATTCAAAAATGAAAAAAGAAGTTTTAATCGGTGGCATCATTGCAATTGCAGTTGTAATCATTTGGCTTTACCAAAGAGGTAAGAGCAATTTAAAGACTGGAGATTCTGTTGATGTTGTAAGCGGTGGTAGTGCCTCTTTGATTTGCTTTGATGAAATAAGGGGCGAAATGCCTTATAGTTTTAATACGATTGACTGGAATATTCAATGGAATCAGTCGCAGTTTATTTCAGATGACTGGGCAAGTGGTACAGAAACCATAGAGGGCGAAGACCAACGAAATAAAGGACTTTCTTTTTTTAAGGGTATGAATATCGCTATCAGTCAAAGAACATTTGGATTGTATAAAGATTTAGCCTATCAATATGCTACAAGTCCAAACGCTTTGAGACTAGAGGATATACAGCAAGGAGAATTAATCTGCCAATCTCAAAGAATGGTAATTGTTTAATGAATAAAATGCTTAGGAATGGCGGTTAAAAATTGTGTACTATCAAAAAGAAAAATAGGCGGCAAAACCTACAGTTTGAAGTCGGCTAAAAATGGAGTTTCTGCACTAAAGAAAAACATCTTAGTTAAGAAACTTAAAAATACTTATCGCTCTGTCCGAGTGATTAAGATTAGTAAAAGTCCTGCATTGTATAGAGTATATGCTTGGGGCAAAAAAAGAAAATAGATAAATGGCTTTTGACTGTGATAGCAAGTGCAATCAATGGATAAGTTCCAATCGGGAACGATGCAAAATAGTAAGGGCTTGTGTATGTAACATTTGCAGTCCTTTAAGAGCAGTCAATTATAATGCTTATTTGTCTTGTCGTGATGCTTGTCAAACAGAACCACGACCAACAGAATCAAGCGATTATTTATGTGATTATTTAGACCACGATGCCGTATTCAATAATTTTGGAATTGCTTGTACTGGTCTTGAAAATACATCTCAATATCAAATCGCAAAATTTGAAAGTGACCAACAATTTGATATAACACCATACGCCATTGGTGGCGGTGCAATCATGTTGATTTTAATAATCTTAATATTTTATAAACAATAGACCCGATAACAGCCATAGCGAATGCAGTAGGTCAAGTATTTGGGGGCGTGTCCTCAATCATTGGCGGTTTTCAAGCTAACAACTTGGCAGAACAGGAATTGATACTGGAGACACAGCCTGAATATATCGACCAGTTTCAAGATAGGGATAATACAGGGCTTTTTGTTTTGGGTGGCATAGTTATCATCATTGTTGTTTTATTAATAGTATTCGCTTTAAAGAAAAAATAAAGATATGGTTTATGTCATGGCTTTTGTATCAATTGGGAGTGACTTAGATAATCAATTGGGTACGCATTGGCGAAATAGTCAAACGGATTATTTAATCAATTATTTTGATTTAGGGCATCAGTCAGCACAGGATTTTAATGTTCAGCAAATGCCGACGGTTATCATTAATCACTTGAATCCAAGTACTGAAAAAATAACGGTACTGGATAGGTTCGAGGGTGGGGCAGCTACAATTGAAAGTATTGAACCCGTTTTGAACCAAACTTTACTAGACTTAGGAGATGATGATATAATTAGTATAGAGGATAATTTCTTATTGAAATACAGAAAGAATCCTTTTATCATTTCTGCATATATAGGAATTATTATGTTTTTGATTTATTTATTAATAGCTAAAAAATGGTAATGAATCAAGACTTCACATATCAAATAATTAAAGACGATGAAAAAGACAAATTACATTATTTTTTTATTGGGCTTTTTATTATCACAATCATTTTTTTATTTCAAAAATACAAATAGTATGGCATACAAAGAAGGTAGAAAATATGCTTATCAAGAGTTTTTGGTTGATGAAGATAGCGGAGACAAAAAAGAACTCGCAGTCATTATCAATGAAGAAGCATCAAAAACAGAAGGCTTAGAACAAAGAGTGACAACACTTGAAACTGATGTTTTAGCAATTCAACAGGAATTAAGCAATATGGCTGCTCCTACTGAATTACCTGCTCAAAATGGTTTATCCATAGCAGCAGCTTATGGAACAACTGGTAATGCTTATGAATGGGGTGGTAGTCCTTTATTGCATTCTACACAGATTGACTGTGTAAGCCATACAGTAACATTTGATAATTTTGGCGACTTTGTATTGAATGGAGATGCAGCGAATATGACTGTTGAAAATGTATTCAATATTACAGGGAATCAAGCCATCAATTTGACTGGTGTTGATGAAATAGTATGTAGTACTGACTTCATGGATATTCAAGCAGCAACGCTATTGAATCTAGGAGCAGGGGCAACTACTGTTGTATTGAAATCTCAACATTTAGGCATCAATAATGCCAATGCCGTTTTAAATAACGGTTCATTACCTAGCGGTACGGTGTACAGCCTTGCTAGTGATGGCATTTTGAGAGTGAAGCCATAGGAAAGAGCGTAACCAATGGGAAACGCTTATTTAAAAATATTAAAAGGTCATTTCTGTATGAACAATGAGTATTTCAGCTTTTTAAGTACAGGCGTTTTTATGGAAATTTCAGGTGTAGCAGCTTCGTGGGATGATATTATGAAATATACCGTTTTGGTATTAATCTCAATAGCCTCACGCTTCGCTTATGCTTGGATTGATGAAAACTTCGTACACAAAAAGAAAAAACAACATACAGAGGAAACAGAACAAACAGAAGAAATCGTCGAGGATTTAAAAGACGAAATTATTAACGAAAAATAGCAGTCAAAATGGTTACTTATGTTGCTTATGTATATGGGGCTTCTTATTGTAGTCCTTGCCAATCCATAAAGAATTATATTGAGGCTAATGGCTTTCAGGATATGAGCGGTGTTTATGCTACTTATCAAGACATACAACAGCCATTTGCACAGGGAGTGCCTACATACTCATTATTGAGCAATCATTTTGGATTGACTGGTTTTTCTAGTGGTACTTTCTTAATCCCTGCGGTTGTTATATTTAAGATAGAGAATAATGAGACAACAGTACTGGCACACCAATTCGGTGGCGTATCTGCTCAATGGATAAGAGAGCAAATAAATGCCGATATGAGTGGCTTGCCTGTTTCTAATGAGGGAAGTATCGAGGACAGTATTTTGATAGATGCTAGGCAAACGCTAGGACTTCAAAGAGATACTTTTGATATGTTCTTAATCGCTTCTATTATCTTGTTTTTATTGGGTCTTGGATTTATTTATACTAAAAAATAGCATTTGATTTTTTTCTATATAAGTTTTGATTTTTTATTTAAAAAGCTGCCTACAATGTAAGCAGCTTTTTTTATTTTGTGACATTGTTTTTTAATCAATTGAGCAGCTGACCAAGTAAATATATTTTATTGATAATTAATTAGTTGCAATGGTA
>JAHDBK010000280.1 GCA_020630455.1 Saprospiraceae bacterium | reverse complement strand
TGTTTTTGCGCTAAGGGTGGTAATGGTGGGACGAAGTCTCAGTCCGACAAGGACCTTAACCTACCCCTTAAAACTTGCCAAAAACACCTTCTATATATAATATTGCGGCATATATCGGAATTTAATTCTTTTTTTAGTTCCTGGGAACAAATTATATTTGTTTACGGTTGAAAGAAACGACCCCTAGGACAAACCCTAGAGAAAAAGCATAAATATGAGAAGAGTAAAATTTAACTTAAAAGATAAGAAAGCAAAAGAGACGCTTATATATCTAATATATAGATTCAATGGTAAGCGACTGAAAATGTCAACTGGCATTAAAGTCAACCCAAAACACTGGAATTCTAATCAGCAGCTTGTAAGGGAAGTAAAGGGCTTTTTTGAATATATTGGTTACAACGAAAAACTTAAAAGACTTGAACAAGCTGTCGGCAAGACCTTTACCTATTTCGAGATTCGAAATGAAAATCCAAGCATTCTAGAGTTCAAAGGAAGAGTTCACATGGAGATTTATGGACATAATGATTTAATCGATAACAAACCTAGAACAGTACTAGCATTTTTAGATGAACATATTAAACATGCTCAACAAAGTGGTCTTAAGAAAGGAACAATAGAAGGCTTTATTCAACTAAAAAAAGTACTTCAGAAAATGCCAAATGCTTCAAGTCTTGAATTTAAAGATTTGAATAGTCGTAGAATGGAGGAAATGGTTACGTTGATGATAGATACATTTAATTACTCCACAGACCAAATCAATAAAATTCAGAAGAAACTAATAACAGTTGTCAATAGAGCAAAGCAAGAAAGCAACTATGAAATAAATAAAACTTTCTACACAAGGAGCCCAAAATGGAAAGTCAAAGCACAAGGGAGTTTAAATTCAGGAAGGGGGTTAGCATTTACATCTGAGGAACTTTTGAGAATAGAAGAACTCAACCTTTCCCCTCGGTTAGAAAGGGTTAGAGATAGGTTTTTAATTGGTATAAATACTGGTCAACGTTATAGCGACTTTAGCAGATTAACGAAAGAACATGTTATAACAGAAAATGATAAATTATACTGGGACTTTGTACAACAAAAAACAGGCTTAAGAATAAAAATTCTAGTAAATGCTAAGTGTAAAGAGATTTTAAAAAAATATGATGGTAACCCTCCAAGTATTTCCCTTCAAAAGTTTAATAAGTATCTAAAGGAAATATGTTCTATCGCCGAAATAAATGAAGAGCAAATAATTCGAAAATCTAACCCTAGAGATGGTGTAGTATCAGAAAAAAGAGTGCCCAAGTGGCAACTTGCCTCATCTCATGATTGTAGGCGAACACTAGCAACAATATTGCATAAAAAAGGACATCAACTAACAACTATAAGAAGAATAACTGGACATAAATCCATAAGGGAATTGGAGAAATACTTAAGAATTGACTTGAATGCTCCTGTACTTGAATTAGAAAATATTTATTAATTAAAAAACAGCTTATATGAATTTATTTAATCATGATGCTTTAAGCGATTACATCACTAAACAAATCGCAAATACAATACTACCACTCCAACAAAGAATTATCGAATTGGAACAAAAACAAGTTCCAGAATATATGAGTAAAAAAGAGGTAGCCGATTACTTAGGATGCACTACATCAACCATAGATAGTTACGTAAAATGTGGCTTGCCAAAAATTAAAGTAAGCTCTCGAAAATCTCTTTTCTTAAGAGCAGATGTTGATAGTTTCATGATAATAAAAAGAGCGTAAGCTTTTATTTATGATTACTGTAAGAGTATCTGTTTCAAAGAAAGGTGTACATAACTTAAAGAAGTTATTGGCTCCATTATCCGATAAGGTGGTAAGTTATTATGTTGATTACATTGAGAAAACAATTAAGAATTCAATAATTCATGGTGAAAGCATCTTTGAGTATAAACCAATGTCAAAAATTTACAAAGAAAAAGTATTTAAAAGTGGAGCTAAATTATTCGCAAAACTTAAAAATGAAGTCTTTATTCCTCACATAAACCCAACATCAAAAAAAGAAACATATTCTGTAAAATCTCATAAAGCAAAACATTACAGATTAAATACTCATTGGATTCATAGTTATGTGAAAGTAGAAATTGGGGATTATACTCCTAAAATTTCAAAAGATATAAAAGCAACAATTAAATATAAACACTCTGAAGAGCTAGAGAAAAACTTGAAATTAATTAACCCGATATTTGACCTGAATGATAATTCCGTGTTGAACCAAATCATAAAGACTTGTACAGTGGAATTTGATAATGAATATTTAAATAATAAAAGTCAAGTTTTCACATCTTTTCAGGAGGCGTTAGGATTGGTTCAGTTTAAGCTTGAAAATAACGAAACAATGGTTTACAAAAAGGTATTTTCAAAATTCAGGGGGTATCATCATTATTTAAAAATGTACAATAATCACATAAGAGGTATTCAATTTAAAAGATACGAGTATGAAAGAAGGATATACCATAATTTTATAAGTACACCAAAAACTTTATATCATTATTATGGACATGGTGAAAATTATGAATCATTAGCAGAGATAGATTTAGCTTCATGTTTTCCTCTATTGTTAATTATTGATTTATTGAATTTGAGAGAAAGACCTTACTACTTTGTCAACAACTATTTAAAAAAAGAATTTATTAGAAGATTCAAAAACGATAAAAACTCAGAAGAATGGAAGCTGTGTATAGCTATCGCAAATGGGAAGTTTTATGAGTACATAAGTCAAATAATTTTTTCAGATAAATCTAAAAAATCTAAAAGCTGGTTAAAGAAAAACATTTCAAAAATTCTTTTTGGTCAGTTTGACAAAAGACCAAGCTGGATAAAGAAAAAGTTGATGAAAAGACTACCATTGTTCTTTAAGGTTTTGGACTTTAATAAAAAAAACATTTATTCAAACTTGAAAAAGGGTAAAATGAATGAGCTTTACCAAATATATTCAAACAATGGACAAAAATCGGAATATAAAACTGCTTGTGATTATCACGTTATTCGTTTAATGAGAGAAGAATCTGAAATCTTTAATGACAGGTTGCTTCCTAAGCTCTGGAAACAAGGATTTTACGCCATTCCAAAGCATGATGCAATTATTTGTCCTTTAAATCAATTGGAGGGCGTTAAACAAGCTTGTATTGAATTCTTCACTGAAGAGTTTGGAAAAGGTGTGTTTACTTTACATGAAAAGGTATTTTACAATCATTACAAAGAACATTTAAATGTAGCTTAACAAAGCTATTCCCAAGCAATAGAAAACTTGGGATGGAGGTCCATTAGTATTGTGGGGATATTGTCTTTTGTGGGGATATTTTCAATCACTATTTAATTGGATTTTTAAGGTAAAAAACAACACACATCAAAATGAAAAATATAAGCACAAATATTCGTTCACATCAAAGTCTTTTGACTGTCCAATATTACTTTTATTAAATCAAGCATTCGAAAAAATGTATTTAAAGGGAAATACAATTAATAAGAAAGTTTTTCTTTTTTCATTGATAATTTTCCTTTGCTTTTTTAGTAATATCTTTTCTTTTCAACCAAACTAATTATGTAGTCTAATGCTGATTCAATGAGAGGTAGATGTAAATGATTAGGCAAGGTAGTTCTCATTACTTTATTCTTTCGCTCTTTTGCATCATCTATTATTAAAAATATTTCTTCCAATAATACATTGCTAAATGAATCATTAAGTATTTCAACTTTTTTAAACCAGCCTTTTCTTCTATATAGAATACTACTAAAAGTTCCGTCAGGATTTATTGAAATCATAACCCCCCTATCAATCCACATAAATGGTTTTTTTATTTCAATCTCTATCATCAGTATTAATGTTTTTATTTATTTCTTTCAACTAGTTTTAAGATTGGTGCAACAGTCAAGTTTATGACTATAAATGAACCAATTCCCCAAATAAAACTAGACATAGTAATTCCAATAATTATAGAAGCTATAATAGTAATCCATCCAAGAATTTGGCGTGTAGGTGATTCATTCATTCTTTAAAGTTTTAAATAAAAAAAGCGTGAAACGACATCTTCCTTTCACACTACTTACGGTCACCACAACCGCTTTGACTATTACTTAGAATTAGTCGCCCACGCCAAAACGTAGGCTCCTAAATCTGATTCAAGTCAAACTAGCTTTTGTGGTGATTTAAGTAGTTGAATACAGACTAGTGCCGATATTTTAATTAAAATTATTTACATGTTATGATATATTGAATTCAAAAGTAGTTCTAACTTTTATAAATTTTATTTCATTTCTAATTGTTATAATCTATATTGATGAGTACAATATTAAAAAGAAAATTAAACAAGCTAGATTCTCTTCTAAATTCCTCTACCTTTTCAATAGAGACATTAAAAAAATACCAATCTCTTTATAATAGAGTATTTAAAAACGCAAAATGTTCAGGATATCTTAGTGTAGATGTTGTTGATGCAACATTTCATAGGGTTAGAATTTGGGAAGAAGAAAGACCTTGGAATACCATAGAAGAATTATGGTACCCACCTAATAACCTATTCTTGCCAGGAAGACTTAACAATCCAAACCAAAGGCTTTTGTATTCCAGCGAGAATGAAAACACTGCTTTAATAGAAAAAAGCCCCCCAAACAACTCTAAAGCCACTATACTTTCTTTTAAATTGAAAAATGAAAAACTAATTTGCTTAGAACTTGGATTAAGTTCTTTAAAGGATGAACAACGAAAGTTTAAGAAACAAAAGGACAGGATATTGCATAATTATATAAGTAAGAAGTGTAAAGAAATTGTCCCAGAAGATAAGCCGCATCTTTATATACCAACTATTACTTATGCTAATGGATTCGCTCCTGCTGGATTTGAAGCATTCGCATACGATTCTGTGCCAGCAAAATTTACAGGTACAAACTATGCATTTGAGCCTGAATACATAAAGCATAACTTTATTTTCGAAGCAGCTAGAAATGTAAAAATTGTCAACAAAAAGGCAAGAGATGACTTTAAGGTCATTTGTTTAAGTCAAGGAAATAAGATAGAAAATGGTAAAATAATTTATACTGATATCGAGGGTTGTCAGAGTCATGAAATTAGTTCTTTAATGAACCTTGAATAAAATTGAAATATTATTTTTATTTAAAAAATTATGGAGAAAAAAGTGGTTAGCGTTTCTTACAATATGAAAAAGGGAGTGTTGGATGATGACTATACTTTATTTAGCGATGGCACAGTTTTACACAAATACGATAAACATATATATCCTGGGGGAGCAAATATTGAAGAAACTTTAATTGGGAAAGATTTAAAATTAGAAATAAAGATGAAGCTTTACGAAAGTGCTGAAAGTGATAAAAAAGGTCTTGTTAAATCACTCTTAAATATTCCAGATAATTAGTATCAATATTTAGAAATTAAAAATTCTTACGCTTGGCAAATAAGCCGAAATTTTTCTTCAATTTAATATTGCTGATTTATCCTAATCTACTTCATATAAATAGCTCAAACCTTTACTACCCTACCTCAGCATTCCCATTCACTTTATCGAGT
>JAHDBK010000279.1 GCA_020630455.1 Saprospiraceae bacterium | reverse complement strand
ATTGAAGATAAAAAATAAGCCACACAAAATATATAATTTGTGTGGCTTGCTATGAATGTACAAAAGACTCCCTATGTACATTTCTTGGAAGAAATATAAAATGCTCTTACCCTCTTTTATTAAGGGCAATAAGTCAAATTTTATCTTTTTAACTAAATTACTTTACAAAGATATTTCTTTTTTATGAAATAGGGGATTAAGCCCGAACAAAATCCCCTATTATATGAAAAAGAATCTTAACAGCTAGTGCTGTTAAAATCTACTCAAATTTAGGGCTAAATTTCAACTTTTCATCACATCCCTATCAAATATCATTTTTTTCGGTTTAGAGGCTTATATCCCATCATTTCGGGCTTATGCTCTCAAAATCTCAACTTTCTTAAATATCGTGGAGTTGTGTATCTGTCAAGTCTGGTAATTTTCATATTGATTTATCATATAATATTATTTTTGCGTCACATATATAAATCCCTTATGAAGATAGATATATAGGCGCACAAGTAACTAAAAATCATTGTTTTTTGATCTGGTTTTTTTGGGGCTTCTATTTTTCTCTTTTTTTGTGTATAACCTATTGATTTTCATTGGCTTAGTTGGAAGTATCAAGCCCTTATTATTATATGTTCTAGTGTTTTTGCTTGATACTTCCATGTAAATGATTGTCTATCAATGATTTATAAAGCCTTTCAACATATTTTTTAGGAGGTATCTTTATCGTTTTGAAAAGGTCTTTAAAATGGCTTATATCTTTAATTAAATAGGACTTTTTATGTTTGTCATATTTTACGTCAAAAACCGTATTAATGAAGGTACTAGCTTGTTTTAAAGTGTAGCCTTTCAGATGCTTACAAACAATCATAAGAGCCTTATTTTTACTTATCATTCCGTTTTGGTTGGTTGCCTTGTGAATCGCAGAAATGACCGTCTTATAGTTCTTCAATTCCTTTTTTTGAAGCCTATTAAAGACCTTCATATCTTTATGCTTTTGGGCGTATTTATCCGCCTCCAAAAAGGTGAAAATAGATAATTGATTAAAGATTGTTGTTAATTTTTGTGGGCTTCGTAATTTGCCTTTTTTATCCAGCAGGATATTTAAGACTTCATCTCGTTCAAAATTTCGGTCTAGGAGCTTACAGATATAATATAAGAAGTTCTCTATAAGGTTTATGTTTTCACCAAAAAGCGACTCATTGGATTTTATAATATCAAAAGCTTTGCTTTGTAAATCTTCAAAACCTGCCAAGTTGGGGTTTACTTCATTAAAATGAGATATGATTTTTTTTATCAAACCAAAATTTTCGGAGGATTCTAGAAAGGCAACCAAAAAAGGGAATAATTGATTTTTGTATAGGTCAGTCATATTTGATCTATCTTTTTCTTTTTGGTCTTTATCGACCTTTTTTTGACTTGCTATACTTTTGCGAATTTCGGGCTTAATTTCAGCCTCTTTTTTATCCTCAATGACTTGTATATGTGGAAACTTATCAACTAGCCTTTTATAAGCTGTATTGGTGTCTAAACTCTTAATATAGTCCCTTTCAGCTCTAGCCATTACAGCCGTAACATTAACCTCAAAACTTTGGGTAAATTCGTTGAAATGTATATTTTTTTGTGTGTTGGATAGGCTGCTATATGTCTTTATGATTTCTTGTTGTATCTCTGTATCATTTTGTTCTATTTTTGTATTAAGTTGATAAGCTTCATCAAACCAAAAATCATATAATTTGTTAAATTTTACTATGTGGGCTTGTGGGTCTATATCCCTATCAAAAATATAACAGGGCTTATGATAGGAGTAAACAACCTTGCTTTTATCAGTTCTATGTCTTGCAATAAATTGATAAAGGTCTTCATAGTCAAAAGTGAGTTTTTCTTCAATATTGATAAATTCAATTTCCCGTTTTGAATAGATGTTCACACCTTCATTGATAAAGCTGGTCACTAGTACAATTTTGACAGATGGATCAAAACTTTCTCCACCTTTTTTAGTTTTTTTGATGCGTTTATATGCTTTATTACTTTTAATTTGTTCATCACTATATAAGATGACTATTTCATTTTGTTTATAGCCTAAAGACAAAAGACATTTCTTTATTCTCTCAATTTTGTCTTTTGATTGAATCTTAAACATCACAATTTTACCGTCATCAAAGTTGGTATCTTCTATGTGTTGGATAACAATATTTTCAGTTTTTTCTGTTATCTCTCTTTTGTGAATGGTAATAGGTACAAGATTGTTCGGTTTAATTTTTATACGTTTATACCCTATGTTGATAAAGTAATCTTTAGGAGTAGCAGAAACAAGACCAATTGAAGAAGCTAAGGCATTGGTACATTTTAAAACATTGGCTACAATGGTGGGCTTATAACTAGCAGAGGAAACAAGAGTATGACTTTCATCAATAAAAAAGTGACATTTAATTCCCTTTTCTAACATATAGGAGGCTAAATATCTAAGGGCATTATGATTTACAACAATTATATCTTTTTGAAAAGCCTCCGTTAAGGTTTTTTGAGATGGCTTTCCTGTTAAGGGTATTGTATCGGCTTCGATAGCCGTTTGATCTGTAAGTAAGTTGAGATTACAAACAAATACCGTTTTTTCACCTGTAAGTATCTTTAGGGTGTGGGCTAAATGCTTGACAATACCGTATGTTTTACCTGTTCCTGTACCACTTTCAAAACAAAAAAGCGGTCTATTGCCTTTAAGAATTTCAGTCTTATAAAGGTTTACAATATCATTTGTTAGGTCGGAAAAATATTGGTTTTCTTTCAGTTCAAAAACTATATCTTTGGGTTTTAACTTGTGTCTCCACTTGCCAAATGATCTATGGTAATTTTTGTAAGGGTATGAAATGGAGTCCCTTAAATCCTTTTCATAAGGTAGAAATTTTTGAACATAGTCTATACAATCCCTTTCATCAACTCCCAATAAATTACAGCATATAGAAAACTGATTAATGAACAGATAACGTTGCCCTAGTCCCTTTTCAAATGTGAATTTAGTCGCTGCAAATTGATACGCAAAATCATAGGCATTGGACGTTTCAATTTTGATACTTCTTTTTTCAAAAGTCTTAAACTCTTTCGCTCTCTCTTTTTCATCCTTTAAGAAAGTCTCCAAAAATTTAAGGGTATAAGGTTGGGCTTTTGAGTTGATATATATGGCTGGATCATCCGCTAAGTAACGGGGCTGTTTGATACTTACATTTGGTTTTAAGATAACACCAAACTTTGTTGTATAACGGTGTGAAATTGCTCTATAAAAAGCCTCATGGTATTTCTTGAATGCTTGGCTTCGGGTATCATTTTCTCTGATTCCTATAAGTGTCTTTATATCGTTAGATAGGGAATGTATGTTGTGAGGCACAAAATAACGAATGTTAAGAAAGAAAGAACCGTTAATTCTTCCGCTGACAGATAATGCACATGCTTCGATAGATGCGTCTTTTTTGGGCAACTTTTGTTTAAGTTGTTTTAATTGCTCTGGGGGGTTGCTATCCACATCCAAACACACGATTCCCGACAAATTGCGAACAATATCGCCAACTATTACACCACAAGGCATAAAAGCGTTTAAATTGGTTCTTTTGGTCTTTTGGTAGGAGGTTTTTTCTTTGGTCTTGAATCCGTCAAGAATATCATTATAGTGTTCATCTATTACAATAGATGTTTGTAAAGAATATGTACTATTGCCAATATTGTGATAAATATCAAATCTATCTATCGTATTACGGTTTTTTTGGGGGTTATTTCGGTCTGTTATAAGATCGTAGTAACTGACTTGGAAGGGTGTTGTATTCATAGTGTTTTGAGTTTTAAGCGTCAAAACACAAAAAGAAAGAAGCGTTTTTGTAGGAGTGCCTGTCAGAAAATACACAGATTAGTGTCTAATTTTGTGATTTAAAATTAAAAACATTTTTTACAAGCGGTTTTTTCTGTATATTTGTAACTGTCAAACAAAAAAATCTTTAACATGAAACAAAAACAGCTATGCTAGTTTAGTGTTTCTTCTTACATTTCTTTTTTTGTGTTTGGCTCTGGCACAAAAAAAACTTTTCAGTCTGCAAACCTTTGGTCTTTTTTGTGCTTTTTTATGAAAAAGCCTTAAATTTTATATAGACTATTTAATTTTTATAAATCTTTATTTTTGTAAAGATAGCTATTTTATGTATTTGTTGAATACATACAATAGCTATTTTTTTTTGTCCATTCAAAAGAAGTCCACCAGCACCATAAAAAGGATCAGCAAAATCTACTTTTTGGGTCTATCCTTTTTGATAAGATACTCCAAGTATTGAGACATGTTCATGTTTCTTTGGGCTGCCTTTTCTTCTAGCATCTTCTTAATATCGGTGTTTGTTCGGGCTGAAATCCTGCATGTCTTATTATCTTTCTTCTTATTCATCTTTCTATATTTCTTTGAAAACTACGACTAAAGTACAAAAAAATGTGTACACGTACAAGTGTGATTTTCAAGCTTCAAAAGTAGGATTTTAAAAGGTGTGTTTTTGATGCTCCATTGCGTTTATATAAACGCACAAAAACTGATTTGCTCATATTTGGACGTTCTAAGGTGTCCGCTTATACTTCTATCAAAGTATCTTTGTGTACACAAAAAAGGCTAAAAACGTGCTTAAACTTTAAAAATACATATAGCAAATTGTATATCTTGCCCTTTTTGGGCTTTTTTTGGTTTTTCATAACAACCTAAAATATAGGGTTAAAAATGAGTGAATTTTGATGTGATTAGCTGCGGACAAATTGACCTGTTTTTACACTAAATATATTTTGTATTGTATATATATAGCCTCCTATAATATTAAAGGTATTATATTTATTTTAATGTGTTTTTGATATAATACATATAGATTTCTATTTTTCTTTTTTCTCTATCGGAGGCTAATTTGATGCGCTTTTGATATAATGATATTTACTATGTATTTAACGCCTCTCCCCTACTCTATTTTATAACCTTACCTCTTGAAAGTAAAGCCTTTTGATTACGTGTTGATTTTTTTGCCAAAGGTCAGATTGATAGCCTTGTTTGTCTGGTCTTTTTCGGTTTAGGGTGTTACGAATAGAAACAGCCTCCTTAATGGTGAAAGGAATATCTTTTAACAAGTCTCCAAGTTTTCTATAATACTTTATATGGGTGCTATCAGTATTCATATAAGCAAAGAAACACACTTTAATCATAATCCCAATATTTAGGAAATTTACAAAAAAGTCGCCCAAGATTTGTAAAAAAGGGACATGTAAGCCTACTATGTCCCTTTGTGGGCATCCTGCCAAGTAGCCCGAAATTATACGCTTTTTAAAATTTTGATGGTGGGTTTTGATTGTCTGACATTCGCATGTCGAATAGTTCCGCATCTGTCACCATGTTATTTTCAATACCCACAAGGAACAGTAAGGAAAAGTAATATTGATTGAATGAGTCAGACTTATCAAATAGGGGTGAAATCGTGTTCACAAGTTGGCGAATTGTTTTCCCCAAGATCATTATCTTGATCTGATAGGGCTGTTTTTGGCTCAATTTCGCTCGTAATATTCTG
>JAHDBK010000278.1 GCA_020630455.1 Saprospiraceae bacterium | reverse complement strand
ATAAGTAAATAAATAGATACTAATACCACCCAAGAAGTCAAAAAGAAAAAAACCATCCATTCTGAAATAGCAATCAACCAATAATCAGGTCGTTCGAAAAGTGCTCCTTGTTCTTGCTCTAGGGCCATTAAATCTTTTGGTGAAAATAAAAGTAAAATAAGTGAAATCATTGCCCCAAATCCATAATAAGCAATATAGTTAGGGAATTTATTAGTATTAGATACTAATATAGATATAGAATAAAGCATCATAGCTAATGACATTAAAACAAAAAAGCTAACGGCTATTATTAAATGTAAAAAACCATGGTGGGCTGGAACGATGCCCACTCCTGAGCACAAAAGTGCCGCAAAGACTCCTAGATAAACACTTGCATTGGCTAATTTTGTTTCTATGATTCCTCGCATACAAAAAGCAAAAATACCAAAACCAATTCCTGAAATAATTACACCAGTATTGAAGATGTAGTGTTTTTTACAAAATAATGGATTGCCCAAATCTGATATAAAATGATTTAAGAATGAAAAAGCTTCTCCTTGTTGACCATTATACTGAATAGCCGTTAATAAAATGGCTAAGTATAAAATACTGCTAGCCGCTAAACCTGCAATTGGAGCTATCTTGTGTTTCATTTTACTTGTTGTTTATAATCTCTATAAGGAAGAATGGTTACTTGAAATTCATCTTCATATATTATTTTTCCTAGTAGTTTTTTACTACTTATTCTTTCTACTTCAACATTGTAATTTTTTAATATAATAGAAAGGCTGTTCATTTTATCAATATACTTTTTTGAAGTATCCTTAAACCAAGAAGTAGCGGCTTTGGCATCTTGTCTATTTTTTTCATTTTGATAATAATCAGGTATAGGCAAGTTATAATCAAACCATTTTATATTGTCTTCCACTATTTTTCTATCCTCAATAGTCAAATCACAATAATCTTTTAAATAATCTAATGCATAGAAAAAACCATATTCAATTTTTTTACTATTTTCATTATAATATTTAGCTCGATATCTTAGAAACATAAGAATAATTTTTAAGAATGCACTAGACTTTTAAACTAAAAATAATAAAGAATTTTCTTTATTGTTACCTCGTTTAAATAGATTCACTTACTATTTTATTAAATGACTATCTATCTTATGGATTAGTATTATTGACTCATAAATTTATTGAATTTTTTCCAATATTTATCTTTGTAAAAATCATATTCAATAGTGAAGTCATTAGAATGATTAGAAATAAAGTTTTCAATGTTTTTTATCGAAGTTCTAAATTCTTTACAAGTAAAATAAATTCTTCTATTATTATCCCCCGTTGTTCTTCCAATATAAATGTTTCCATCTTTGTTAGGAAGAAATTCCATTAATTTATCTTCTAATTCATTCATTTCTTCAGATTGTTCAGGGCTGGGTAATCCATTATTATTTTTTCCATCATAATGCAAGTCTATATAGAATAACCAAGGGTGAGAAGCTTTTTTATCCCATTGCAATACACTAGTGTTTATATTCATAATAAATGGAGTGCCATCTTCAGCTTGTGCTTCAAAGATGGTGTAATGATCATTTTCTGTATTAATATAAGTACCTTCATATTTTTCAATGAATTCTTTTTGACGCCACTTGATATAACTTTTAAGTTTTTCAATTGGGATTAAATCATCTTGCTTTGTTTGGGTAATTTTTTTAAAATCTATTTCATCAATTATTGTTGTAAAGTTCAATTCTCCTAAATAATTTTCTAAGTATAAATAGATGCCAAAGGATATTTCATCTGAATTGTCATCATTCAATTCAATATGACTAGCTGTAAGATGTATTTCGTCGGGGTATTCGGGGTTAATTTTAGAAAAGATGAAAATATTATTACTATCAAATAAATAATTTCCAGTATTTATAGCAACATTCTCGATATCTAAAGGAGGTTTTAGTGGTGTAAATAGCCAGTTGTTCATTGGAGGACTTGATGAAACCAATTCTTCTATAAAGGGAATGTTCTTAAGTCTTCCATCAACGGTTAATATGAGCTCTGCTGTGTTTTCATCTTTCATTCCACAGACATAGAATACATTTTCTCTTAATTTTTCTAATTGAGGTGATAGTTTGTCAAAAAAATCACTTTCAATATCTCCTTGATTTTTAATTATTGTATGGAATTTTTTTTCATTGGACATGAACCAATTCCAAAAATCTTCTTTGGTAAATTCTTCATTATTTTTTTTAAATAAATTTTTAAAAAAACTCATAGGCATTTAAATTTAAATATACAGGTATTAACCATTTTGGTATAATTATTTATATAAAATAGATTATTAGATACTAGACTGTAGATAATAGAAGTTTAAATGATGAAAATAATAAAGAAATTTCTTTATTATTTAGGTCTAAGTCTAATGTGTTATGTCTGAAATTTCATTGTCTTATTACTTATGTTACAGTGTATTTAACAAGTGCTTAAACAAAGTTATAAAATATTTTAGAAATTAGAATCGTTAAGGAAATTATGCATTGGAAAATATTAGAAAGATTAAGTTTTGGAGCCAATAAAGCGTCCTTAGAGCAAATCGAAAAGATGGGCTTTGAAGCATTTGTTAAAGAACAATTGAATCCTAAAACGGAACCTCATTTAGAAGAGATTTTTCAAAATTTTTCTTTTTCGGAAGAAAGCAAGAGAAAACAACTTCGTAATAAAAAATTGAATAACCTTAATATTAGTAAAAAGGAAATCGCTCAATTCATTAAGGAAGAGAATACAAATAAAATAGAATTTCTTACTATGGAGTTTGTAATGGCGACTTATTTGAGAACGATTCATTCAAAATATCAATTGAATGAACTTGTAGTTGATTTTTGGCACAACCATTTTAATGTCAGTATTCATTCTTCTGATGAAGTGAATGTAGCCTTTGGTTTGTATGATAGAGATGTAATTAGGAAACATAGTTTAGGGAATTTTAGAAGCTTTTTAGAAGCGGTAGCGAAAAGTCCTGCCATGCTTTTTTATTTAGACAATGCATTTAGTAAGGCCAGTCCTGCTAATGAAAATTATGCTAGAGAATTATTTGAATTGCATACACTTGGTGCAGATAATTATTTGAATCATTTGTACAATAAATGGAAGGAAGTTCCAAAGGATGAAAATGATATTGCAAAAGGTTATATAGACGAGGATATTTATGAAGCAGCAAGGGCTTTTACAGGCTGGACAGTTGGTATAGGACAAAGGGATGGTAAAGGAGGAAGACTGCCTATAAGTGCTGATTTTCATTATGAGGAAGCATGGCATGATAATTATCAAAAGAGAGTTTTAGGTGTAGAATTTTATTCTAATCAAGCTCCATTAGAAGATGGTTTGAAAGTATTGGACTTACTTGCTAATCATCCTGCTACAGCGAAGCACATTTGTACAAAATTATGTAAAAGATTCATTTCAGATAATCCACCTGCCAGTATTGTTGAAAAAGCGACTGAAGTGTGGATGCAACATTTAGAAGATGAAGCCCAAATCAAAAAAGTAATAGAAACCATTATTTTATCAGAGGAGTTTAAGGCTTCTTTAGGAACTAAATTTAAAAGACCTAATGAATTATTATTCTCTATAATTAGAAAAATAGATATTGATGTAGATATCAATCCAGATTTATTTTGGTGGGTTGGAGAGATGGGCTACCAACAATTTCATTGGCCTTCTCCAACAGGTCATCCAGATAATGAGAAATATTGGTTGACAAGTAATATGCTCTTGCAAAGGTGGAATTTACCAATTGGTTTTTTGTATGAAAATGAAGAAACAGCTAATCTTAAAGATACAATGAAGATTAAAGAATTGACCATAATAAATATTGTCGATTTTTGGATGAATGTACTTTTAGGGCATTCAAATGAAGGAAAACTAAAGAAAGCATTAATTAAATATATGGAACCAGAATTCGAGTATTTAATACAGGATGAAGAATGGTTTGAACATAAATTAAAACAATTGGTGGCTTATATTGCTATGAGTCCAGAATTCCAGTATAAATAAATGAATAAGATGAAAAGGAGAACATTTTTAGAATATACTGTAAAAGGAATAGGCATGACTACTTTATCTAATTTAGTGGGTTTGCAATTTTTACCCAAAGGATTAGATCATTCCAATAATGAGATTTTAATAAAAATATTTCTAAGAGGAGGTTGTGATTTTTTAAATTTAATCGCTCCTGTGGATGATAGATATTATGCAGATGCAAGAGAAAAAGGATTGAAATTAACAGATAAACATGGTTTATCTTTAAAGAATGCTTATCAGGGGTTTGATTTTAGAATGCATCCCTTGGCGTCGGGTTTATTAGATATTTATAAAAGTAATGAATTGGCAATCATTCACGCAAGTGGATTAACTAATGGAACGAGAAGCCATTTTGATGCTCAAGACTTAATCGAAAAAGGGGTTGATAAGAAAGCAAATGCAGATGTAGGTTGGTTGAATCGATTGCTAGAAACCAGAACTTTTGAAGGAAGAATGCCCGCTGTTGCTGCTAGTAATAAATTGCCTGTTTCATTCCTTGGAAGTTCTAATGTTCCTAGTATAAAAAGAATTAATCAATATAAAATAGAAGGAGATAAGAATGCAAGTGAATTTTTAAAGAATTTATATGATGGTAATTCTTCTTTAGATACTATGGCTCAAGAAACATTAGAAACTATGGCTTATTTTAGGTCTAAGAGAAAAGAATTTCATCATTTAAAAGATGAAATGAGTGGAGCTATTCACGCAAAGGGTTTAAAACATTCTCTAAAAACTGTTTCTCAACTAATAAAAATGGATGTCGGCTTACAAGTAGCTACTGTAGATTATGGTGGTTGGGATACACATGACCATCAAAAATGGCAATTTGAAGAATTGGTAAAAGGCTTAAATTCAGCATTGAGTACTTTTTATAATGGATTAAATTCATATAAAGATAGAATTACTATAGTCGTGATGAGTGAGTTTGGTAGGCGATTGAAATCGAATAAAAGTGGTGGTACTGACCACGGATATGGCGGTGCTACATTAGTCTTAGGCGGTAAAGTAAAAGGAGGCAAAATGTATGGTGCTTGGCCAGGTTTACAAACCGAAAGTTTGGACAATAGGGTAGACTTAAATGTTACTACTGATTATCGTTCTATTTTGGGTGAGATTATAGAACAAAAAATGCAGGTAAAAGACATTCAAAAGGTATTTCCTAATTTTAGTTTAGAGAATAAATTGGGTTTTGTTTAGTAATTTAAAATCAATTTCCATTGATTAGATTCTGCAAATTCTTTAATAGTTTCATTTCTTTTTTTGAGGAAATTAGACATGTAATTTTCAAGGAACAAACGGTCTGCAATTTTGCCCAATATACCAAAAGGTGATTGATAATTAAATATATCAGTCATTATAGTTGTTCCATTGAAATTTTCAAAAATATGCTCGTGTTTAAATGCTTTAAAAATTCCTTTTTCCATTTCATCAACAAAATAATAAGGTCTATCAAATTGTGTGATTTTAGCTGTGAGTTGCTGGTAAATGCCAAAGTGTTTGGCTCTCCATGTTACAGATTCTCCTAAATTGATTAA
>JAHDBK010000277.1 GCA_020630455.1 Saprospiraceae bacterium | reverse complement strand
TTAATGGTTGGTACTTACAATGTAACTGTTACAGATGCAAATGGTTGTACAGCAAGTACATCAGTTGATGTTACTGATGGTTGTGTTTGTGTTGCAACAGTAAATGCTACAAGTACTCCTACTTCTTGTACTTTTGATGATGGTACAGCTACTGCAATGGCAACTGGTGGAACAGGTCCTTATACTTATGAATGGTCAAATATGATGACTGGACAAACTATATCAGGACTTATGCCAAACATTTATACAGTAACTGCTACTGATGCTGTAGGCTGTTCAGTTACAAGTACTGTCGAAGTTGCTAATGATTGTGTATGTAATCTTACTTTAACAGAGACAGTTTTTGATGCTACATGTGCTGGACAATGTACAGGTTCTGCTTCAGTAAGCCCTGTTGGTAATAATGGTACAGTTACTTATATGTGGTCAAATAATGAAACAGGAGCTTCAATATCTGGTTTATGTGCAGATGATTATACAGTAACAGCTACAGATGCAGCTGGTTGTACTTTTGTTTGGACAATAACAATTAATGAACCAACAGAATTAACAGTAAGTGTTACTACTCAAGATGCACAATGTGGTGGCTTAGGTTCTGCCTCTGCCATTCCTTCAGGAGGAACAGGTAATTATTCATATTTATGGTCTAATAATGAAACTACCTTTAGTGTCTCGAATTTAAGCGGTGGTGTTTATACCGTTACTGTTTCAGATGATAATGGATGTGTAGCAATTGAAACTATTAATATCAATCAAGAACCAACTCTTGCTATTACAGGTGTAGTAACTAATCTAACTTGTTCTGGTGATAGTGATGGTGGAATTGATGTAACGGTTACAGGTGGTACCCCTCCTTATGTGTACTCTTGGGATAATAATGCAATGACAGAAGATTTAACAGGTATTAGTGGAGGCAGTTATGTATTAGTGGTTACTGATGCTAATAATTGTTCTGCTGGTATTACTTTTAACGTTAATGAACCAAATCCACTTGCAGTTTATTTAGATATAACACATGATAATGGTGGAAATTCAGGTGCAATATTAGCAAATACTGGTGGAGGTACTGCTCCATTTACATTTAATTGGAGTAATAATTCTAATTCTTCATATAATTCAGGTTTAGCAGCGGGTCCTTACACGGTTACAGTTACTGATGCAAATGGATGTACAGTAGTCGAGACTGGAATTGTAGAAAATACTTCTCCAACTATTGATCCTCAAGTTGTTGCTAATTGGAATATATATCCTAATCCAAATTCAGGTGAATTCTTAGTTACTTTAGAATTACATCAAACTAATGATATTGATATCAAAGTTTATAATGTATTAGGACAAATGGTAGATCAAAGATTCTTTAATGATAATCAATTGACTGAGACATTCAATCTTAAAACTATGCCACAGGGCACTTATTTTGTTGAATTAATCATCGGAGAATCTAGAATTATTGAGAAAATTACTATCGTTAGGTAGAATTTAGATATAATTTAACTAAAAAGGACTATCTTATTTAAGGTAGTCCTTTTTTTATATTTTAGATTATATTAATTTTGTAGAAAAAAAAGAAAATGCGATTTTATAATTTATTATTAATATTCATCTTAATTAATCTTTTTATTATTGAACATGCAGATGCTCAGATTAAAGCGGTAAATGATAAAGGAGAAAAAATTATCGTTTATCCTGATGGTTCTTGGGAATATGATCCAGAAGAAAAGAAACAAGATGAAGAAGAAAAAGGCGAACAATTAGAAACACCTGAGTCTTATGATACTCAGAACTCTAACCCTAATGTACCTAAAAAAACTAATGTTAAAAATAATGAGCCTCCGAAGTATACAATTGCTGAAATGAAAGCAGCTCGTACTGAAATTACAAAATGGTATCAAACTGCAAAAAAAGATGCAACTTCTTTATCTAGAGAAGAGGATAAAAAGAACTATGAACTCAATAAATATCAAAATGAAATTGAATTGCAAAGAAAAAGAGGTAATTTTCCTAAAACTCCTACAGATGAAGATACCTATTTAGCAAAAGTTAAAATGATGAAAAAAGAAATTTCATCTATTAAAAAAGGTAGAAAGTCCGCTCAAAAAAAGGAAAAAAGATATAAGAAGATGCTTACAACCACTATGGATGGTATGATGGCTTCTTATACTAAAGAAAAAGAAAAATTGGCAAATGAGGATTTAGTAGCAAAGGGAGAAAAAGAAAATAAAAATTGGTTATCTAACCCCTTAAATTTCAAAAAAGAGCCAAAAACTGAAGAAGAAAAGGCAGCTGAAGCAAAAGCACAATATGAAAAAGAATTAGCCAATATTCAAAAGAAAAAAGAAGAAATTTTAGAAGGTAAAATTGCTATTGCTCAAAAAAGGTCTCAAAGTCTTGAAAAATACGAAACAGAACATACTTATCCTTTAAGTACTTATGCTTGTGATATGGCTTTTGAAGAAATTGATGTCTTTTCTGGTCAAAATAAAAAAGGTACAAAGAGAGCCATTTGGTTTACTAATTCAACACCAGCTTACATGTCTGCTTCTAATGGTGGTGATTATCTAGTTTGTAATAGTTTTATTTCTCAAATTGATAACAAAAATTATTTATTAATCCTTGATATTGTTGTTAATAATAAAAATGCAAGAAGAGATTATGGCGGAATACAAAAAGGTGCAAAAATGGTCGTTAAGCTTTTAGATGGTAATTATATTACAATGAAAGCAACGAATTCTAGTTCAGGAGAAGTGAATGCTGCTAAAGATTTTACTACCTTCAAAGTAGCTTATAATATTTCTAAACAAAATAGAAAAGCAATCCTTAAAACTAAAGCATCTAAAGTAATAATACATTGGGAAGGAGGCTACCAAGAATATCATATTTATGATATGGACTTTCTTAAAAATCAAATAGAATGCATTTTAACTAATTAAATTATGCTTGGATTACAATTACCGACTGACCCACGTTGGGTTAACTTAGCTGAAAAGAGTTTAGAAGAGATTTTAACAGACCATGCTTATTGTGAACAAAAAGCTGCTACTTCGTGTATCTCACTCATTCAAGCTTACCCTGAAAGAGTTGAATTAGTCAGAGAATTAGCTCCTATAGTTACTGAAGAATGGGGACATTTTAGATTAGTCCTTCAAGAATTGGATAAAAGAAATCTCAACTTAGGAAAACAACGTAAAGATGAGTATGTAAATGCTTTGATGAGTTTTAGGAAAAAGGGAGGCTCTAGAGAAGAACGATTAATGGAACATCTTTTGGTTTGTGCTTTAATCGAAGCAAGAAGTTGCGAACGTTTTAGAGTTTTATCGCTCCATATTTCTGATGATGAATTAAAAGAGTTTTACCATAAATTCATGGTTGCTGAAGCAGCCCATTATCGCCTTTTTATAGATTTAGCAAAATTATATGCAGGTGAAGACAAAGTGAAAGTTCGTTGGAAAGAATATCTAGACTACGAGGTAGAAATTATGAAAAACTTAGAGCTTAGAGGAGATAGAGTTCATTAGATGTTAAACATGCACTTATTTTAACTATTCTCTAATATTTTTACAACAATAATTATTATTAATAATTATTAACTTGCGATTTTATTATGACATTACAATAATGCATTGATATTCTTGTAAAAAAACGTCTAAATTCATTTTAATGAAAAAAATATTATTAATAATTATCCTTATTTCTTGTTCTATTTCAATTTTTGCTCAAAAAAATAAAAAGAAGAAAAAAGAAAAGGAAAAAATTAAAGAAGAATACGTTGATGAAGATTTTATAAGGTTTAATGACCATATTTATAAAGATTATATCAAAAGTGTAAAATTCCATATCATTGGTGCAGATTTAACCCTTCCTATTATAGATTTATCTGATGGTCAATTGGTACTTTCATTTGATGATTTGGAAGCAGATGTCAAGAATTTTTATTATACCATCGTACATTGTGATAAAGATTGGACTCCTAGCGAAGATATCAGTCCAATGGATTATATAGATGGCTTTAGTGAAGAAAAATTAGAAATATATCGCTTTTCTTCTAGCACTACTCAACCTTATACTCATTACGATTTGGCTATTCCAAATGAAGATATGTCTTTTAAATTATCTGGAAATTATATTTTAAAAATATATACTGATAAAGGAGAGGATGATTTAGTATTAACAAGAAGATTTGTAGTAGTAGATTCTAAAGTGAAAATTGATGCTCAAGTCAATAGAGCTTATGAAATTGGTAAAATGGAAACCCACCAAGAAATCGATTTTGTTATAGACCACAAGGGATTTGAAATTAATAATCCCAAACAAAACTTATCTGTTACAGTAATGCAAAATAGCAATTGGCAAACTGCTTATAATAATGTTGAACCATTATTTATTAAAACCGAAAGATTAGAATATGATTATCAAGGAAAAATTGTATTTGAAGGCCTCAAAGAATATCGCTATTTAGATTTAAGATCATTCCGATTTAGAACTGATAAAGTAAAAGATATTTATGAAGGCCCTTATGGTTTTGATGTAGAATTGATAGGAGAGCGAGATAGAAGTGTAAAACCTTATCTTTTTGAAATTGATATTAATGGAAATTTTATAATTGAAACTGGTGATTTTGATGAACACGATATTGAAAGCGATTATGCTTTGGTAACTTTTTATTTGTCTAAAGACCAAGTTTTTGAAAATGGACAAGTGTATTTATATGGGAAAATAAGTGATTGGCAACTCAAAGATGAATTTAAAATGACTTATAATGAAAAAATTAATGCCTATTCTACAAAAGTTTTCTTAAAGCAAGGCTTCTATAATTATGTCTATGCTTTTGTACCAAATGATTCTGAAACACCCGACTTTTCTGATACAGAAGGTTCACACCACGAAGCTGAAAACGATTATTCTATCATTGTTTATTACAGAGACTTTGGAAGTAGGTATGATGAGGTGATTGGCGTAAAAACTATTAATTCTATTCAACAAAATTAATCATAAAAAACTACTATCGAATGACAATGGCAATATGTCTTTGGCAGATGCTATTTCATAAATAGCTCCTTTTTCTCCTTGTAATAATATTCTAATAGGTTTTTGCTGCCTTTGTTCAAATTCAAAAATGGTTTGTCTACAAGCTCCACAAGGTGGAACAGGTAAATCTATTACCTGACTAGATGATTTCACAGTAATAGCCATGGTATTAATAATCATCGATGGGTACTCTGATGAAACAGTAGATAGAACCACCATTTCAGCACATAAGCACATGGGGTAGGCTGCATTTTCTTGATTAGCTCCACTCAATACTTTACCATTCTCTAATATGACAGATGCTCCAACTTGAAATTTAGAATAAGGAGAATGTGATTTTTGCAATGCGGCTTTCGCTTCATTCATCAATTGAGCATCACGATTACTCAATTCATCTATGTTTTCATAAATTTTTATATCTAATCCGATATGTAATGTTTTCATAATTTTATGTGTTCAGATAAATTTATGATTTTTTATGGGGTTTAAAACTACGAATTTATCTATAATTGTGCTTTATTTCAATAATAAATATTGAATTTTAAATCTAATTTAATTGATTTCTATTTTTAATAGAAATCATTATTAATA
>JAHDBK010000276.1 GCA_020630455.1 Saprospiraceae bacterium | reverse complement strand
ACAATCACTTTGGTTTCTTGGTCAATTTTTTGCCAAGTATGAGAACTGAAAATTAGTCGAAATTTTCCATTTTTACGAGCTAGGAAGATTAACCAAAAAATTCTAAAAAGTGATGTCGCTCAACGGAAGCACATGAGGTGCGCGACCGAATGGGAGCGTATAATCATGTGCAGTGTTCTCAGCAGTTTTAAATTAGAATCGCTTCTTTAACTCCAATATGTTCAATAATAAAATCCGAAACATTTAAATTCTTTCTCTTAATTGAAACTTCAAGTATTAACTCTACATCAAATTTTTCTTCAGCCCAGAAAACATATTTATTCCAATCAGAAATACTAATTTCATTTTGCCTTGAAGTATCAAGCATCAAATATTCATTCTTATTGAGATAAAAGTCAACTAATACTTTAGCAAACATATCACAATTTAGATAGGCAATATCTTCAATAAATATTACATCGGCAACAGAAAAATCATTACTAATTATCTCAGAAACTCCTTGAATTGTTCCAATTTTGTCATCACTCAGTAGAAGCTCATCTTCTATTTGAAAATAATTGAATTGATTCAAGATATATTTATTAGTTTCTTCTAAGATTAGCTGTTTTAAATTAGCAAGCGATTCTTTTTCTGATTCTAATTTTAGTTCTTTTTCATAAATTTCTTTAATTGGCTTATACATACCACTAGCGATGAAACTTCTCAAACTTTCAAAACATTCAATTGAGAAAGTGCTCTTAACCGTTTCTCGGAATGCTACATCCTTACTTATAAAAACACAATTTTCGTATGTGCTAATTATTGCTCGAATAGATTGAAATATAAAAGCATCTGGAAAATCTTTTCGACTTTTCCGATTTTTGAAAGGAGGATTACCGTTAAAATAGTCAATTGTGATTTTTTCAATAGATATTTCATTCAGTCCATGAACCTTTGCATTGGATTCATTTACAAATTTCTCCCAATTGGATTTAACAGATTTTTGAATTGCGCTTTCTAATTCGGCTAATTCACTCACAATTGAATCTACCATCAATATTTCCTCATCATCTAAACCTTTTAAATGTATTTTATTTAGGTTGTTAACTATTGAATCTAGTTCTTGTGCTATCTCAATCTCGTTTTTTGATATACATTCTTCTTGAACATATTTTGGGATATGAATACTTATTAATCCTTTTTTACCCAATACTTTAATTTGCTTGAATCCTGAGGAAATAAACTTTCTATCTTGAAAAAAGATACTAGAATCAAAGATTATATTTATCATTAATTAAGAATTAATTGCTGAGAACGGGAGTGCAAGTGTTGTTCAGGCATTTTAACCGAGGAAACCAAGCCAAAACCCGATTTAGGCTTACTCACCAATGGAGCCAAAAGTGAAACCGATTAGCTCAGAATGCCTGAATAAACATTTTGCACATTGTTCGGTGACGTTTTTCAAATATATTTTTAAAATCAAATTTACTAAATTATACTTTTACTTATTTCAGATTTTTTTACAGGCTTGTCAAAGGTTACTTTCATAATTTTTTCAATCATTTCTACAAACCATGTATTTGCATTAGGAGCAATGTATACTTCACTAATTAATTCATTTAGATTTACAAATACTTTTTTACCATATTCATAAGGGACTAATATATTCCCTTTTTCTGTTAATTCCTTTTTTTCATCTTTGTTTTTGTGTGCAAAAGGTAGGATTATTCTTAACTCTTTTTCATATTCGAAATGTAGTCTTTTCCTTGTAAATAAATCAATTGCATTGATAGATATATCTTTAGCATTTTCTATATCAAAATATTTAACAGGTCGAATCTCAAATATATCATTTTTATCTCCAACGATTGAGTTTTTCAACTTTTCAATATTAGTTTTAATCGCTATACCCTCTTTATCATCACAATATGATTTCCACATTCCCAATGTATCTGTATAGTTCATATTCCAACAACTAATTAAAGTAAATTCCCCCAGTTGAGATAATAAACCTAATAAATCTCCTTTCATTTCTTCTTCATTCTCAAACTCTTTAAATTCATTTTTCAAAGATTCTTTTATCCAGTTATTTACATATCCTTCGAATTTGTCTTCAAATTTATCAGCTCTGCAAAAAAACAAAGCCCTAGAAGTCAATAAATCCATAAATTTTGGAAAAGTAAAATATCTCCATATTGGAATATCTGGGTCAGATGGATATTCTATTCTATTTTGATTATACGCCATATTTATTTTTGTTTATCTATGATTTATTATAACTAATTCTCAAAACCGTAATTAATTTTCAATTATCTAAAAATAGAAAAAATCACTATTCTTGAAAGAATTAATTTTTCAGTTTTAACTGATATCTCCTTTAGGAAATTCTGTTTTCCCAATTGGTTAATGTCACCGAACGGTTTGTGTACCAGCATGTACGAGCGTTAGCGAAGTATTGCCTGGTACACTTTGTTCTCGGCAGGCTTTTTTTATTCATATTCAAAACCTAAAGCCTTTAAAGTTTCGCTGTCTAAATTTCCTGTATTCAAATTATTTTTCTTTTGAAAATCTATCAATGCTTTTTTAGTGTTTTCATTCATTATATTATTCTCAGTTAATTCGTAGCCTAAATCATTCAATTTTTTTTGCAAGTCTCTTACTCCAAACCTTGATTTACTTCTAATACTTGAGTACTCTTTTAGGGTTTGATAGCAACCAGATTCTTGATAACATTGATTAGGTTTAATCTTTTTGGGTTTCTTTTTTTTATACTTTTTTATGATTTTAGGATGTGTATTGACTTTCTTTAAAGAAATAGTGTTTTTCCGTTTTTCCATTTCTTCAATGCTAATTATTATCTTTTCTTCTGGTATTTCAACTTTACAAAAAAGATATCCCTTACCATTCTCATTGTTTTCTACTTTTTCAAGATACGGCTCTCTAAAAATAAACTTGGTGTGAGATTCTTTTACAGGAATTTGATAGTAGTTACTATCTTTTTTCAATAATTCTAATTCCTCTTTAGTGTATTTAATATTTTTTTCTACAAATTTTGGATCAACTAATTCTAATACAAAACCATTACTCTCAAAGCAGGTATTTTTTTCAGAGCCACTAAATACTGATAAAGAATAATAACATTTGCCAGCTTCTAAATATTTTAGATTTGAAGCATCATATAATGTTTCTTCCATTGAGGAGCATCCAATAAAAACTAAGAAAATAAAAATATTCAAAAATTTCATTGTTTTGTTTTTCTCATTGCTTGCCGAGAACGGGAGTGCAAACGCAGTAGCCGTTTAGGCTATTGCCGTTTTGAACATTGTTCCACACCGTTTTTATATTTTTTGTATGCTTTAATTGCTTCTGCTAAAAATCTTTTATCTGAGTAGAAAACAAAATCTTCACTTTTCGAAGCTTTTGTATTATATTTATTTTGAGGTTCAAAAAGTGTCATCTGGTCTTTCTTGTCATCATTTTTTTTATCCTTTCCATTTACGAAATCTCCCATTTCTTCTAAACCTGAAAAAAATCTCTTTAATATATTTTCTATTGCTTCAGAACTATTATCAACCCCAATCCATTTTCTGTTTAATTGGTTTGCTACATCTAAAGTCGTTCCTGAACCTGAAAAGCAGTCCAAAACAAAATCTCCTTCATTAGACGAAGCATTGATTATCCGTTCTATTAAGAAAGGGTTTTTTTCTGTTGGATAACCTGTAATTTTAATATTTTGATTTACAGAGTCTTGAACGTCCAACCATATATCTTGAATTGGTACTCCTTTATCTTTATTGAAATAGACTTTTCTTCTTGGATTGCCTGTTGCTGACCAATAAATATCTCCATTCGCATCAAATTCATCTAACTTCTTTGGTGTATACTGCCAATGTTTTCCTTTTGGTGGCATCTTTCCACGCCAAGGTTTTCCTGTTTCTCCATTCCTGATTCCAGGCGCATGAACAGGAACTTTCTTATATCTTCTTCCTGTTTTTTCATCAATGCAAGGATATTCTTTTTTCATTTTTTCTTCTGACCAAGGATAAGTTGCTCGATGCCAAGTATATTTATCAGATTTTGAATAAAAAACTATGTAATCAGAAATATTGCCATATGTATTCTTAGTATAATTCTTATTGCTACATTTTTTTCGAGTGATAAATCCTCTGAAATTTTTAATCCCGAAAACTTCATCTAATAT
This sequence comes from Saprospiraceae bacterium, assembly GCA_020630455.1. Taxonomy (GTDB): domain Bacteria; phylum Bacteroidota; class Bacteroidia; order Chitinophagales; family Saprospiraceae; genus JAHDCE01. The sequence continues at coordinate 1,447 of JAHDBK010000276.1, read as the reverse complement.
TAATTTGCTCTCAAAAATCATATTATTATCTAAATGGACATATATTGAACCTTCGTCAGATAATAATTCTTTCAATAAAATCAACCTTTTTCTAAGAAATTCTAAGTAGTGACTTCCAACTAAATCATCTTTATAAGAACTTTTTTGATTTCTTGAGTAGAATACACTATTTGTACCATAAGGAGGGTCAATATATACCAATTTTATTTTACCTTTCAAATTTGTATTATGGATTAAATGTTTTAAAACATCCAAGTTGTCACCATAAAAAAGCTTATTGTCAGATTTTCTTTCAGTAACTTTATTATATTCTTCTTTGGGATTATCTACAATTAATTTTTTTTTATCGGATTTACCCTTATATGAAATTTCATAATCAAAACTCATTTCAAAAATCTCATCTGAAATAATAGATGTTTTGTTTTCCCATTTATTTTTAGTTATTCCAGTAGCCATATTTTAAGATTTTAACCATTCCATTGTTATCCTTTCTGAAATCATTCGCAGAGTAACAACAATAATATCATCTGAACTATCTTCTAAATAGCTATAGTCTTTCCACATAGCTCCTAATAAAAGTCCAGGACCATCATTTACAAATATTACTTTTGTCCTCAATTCTTTTCCATTTGCATAAGCTAGAAGTTCATTTGCTGCATTTCTATTTCCACCTATTCTATCGTCTTCTTGAGCGCCTCCTCTATCTCCGTCGTATCTAGCAAAACCGATAGCAAGAATATTTTCACCTTCTTTTATCATAAAGTCTGCAGGTCTATCAGGTTTGGGATAATTTTCGAATACTTCTCCTAGTCGAATATCTCTGCCTGCCCTTTCAGGTCCCGATATATGTAAATCTGGGAATTTACTCCTTAATAATTCAAACATTCTTTCCGTCAAATCATATCCCTTTTGCCCTCTACTTTTGTATTCCCAAAGCAAAGCACATAATACTTCATCTGGCATTGGTCTAGAAAAAAAAGCTTTTTGAACTTCTACAATTGGTCTAAATTGTTTGCCAAATTCTTCACAAATCCATTTTGCCTTAGTTTTCTTTTTAAGCATTTCTACAGGTGTGCTAGGACTAACATATTTTCTGAAAACCCTTGCCAATTGAATTCTCATCCAAGGTTGTCTTAATTCAGTAGTGTACAGAAACAGTCTTTCTGAACTTTCAGATTTTTTCAAGAATTGTCCAAATAATTCAAGAACAGGTCGATAAAGATTACAAGCATCAACCAAAATATCTGGATAATATTCTCCAGTTGCAAGAGTTATCCAATTCGCTCCATCCTCTTTATAATCACTAAATTTTTTCATTCATTACTTTTTCTTACAAAGGTAATTATTCATTTCTTCCTTTATACTTTTTTTTGGTTTTCTTTTAATGGTGTGGAACGACTCGTATTCACGCATGAGTCGCCGCATGGCGGCTGTTGCTGTGAATACA
>JAHDBK010000275.1 GCA_020630455.1 Saprospiraceae bacterium | reverse complement strand
CAAAACCTTAATCTATTGATTCTCATTGTGATAAATTTTTAAACATGCTCTAAATGGTACAAAAAGCTTTCTCAATTCTTTATTATTTTTTGGTTTTTGAACTATCTGGTTTTACTAAATCTTCAATATCCAGAATAATTACTTTTTGGTTTTTAACTGTTCTTATCATGATTTAATATTTTTAAATTATTCATTAACTTTAATAAGTCTTGACGCTGCTGTTTCGTTATTAATTTTTCCTGAAAGGAAATAAACACCAGGAGCCATATTACTTGTAATTTTTAAATCTACTGAAACTAAGCCTGCATTGTAATCTTCTTTAATTCTTTGAATAACTCTTCCAGAAGCATCGGCTAATATCAAATCTACTGTAGCATTTTTATTCAATTCAAAATAAATTGTTGAGTTTTCTTCACTGACTACAACATTTGGTAAAATAGCAATCTGATTAGCTTCTTTTTCTGTAAAATCTACTGAAACGATATCAGAATATTCAAAAGCACCATCGAAATCGACTTGTTTTAGTCTATAATATCTAACACCTGACTTATAGGTTTCAACATCATTAAAAACATATAATTGCTCATCCAAAACCGTACCATTTCCATCAACTATTCCTAATTTTCTAAAATTTCCTTCATTTAGGGCCTCTGTTCCTTCTGCCACTTGTACTTCAAAGAAGTCATTATTTTCTTCAGAAGCAGTTTTCCATTCTAAAACGGCATCATTTCTCACTTTTTGAGCTCTGAAATAAACCATCTCGACAGGTAAGGCATTGTCATCAACAATATCAGTCATAGAAATTTCATCCAATTGTAATCTTGCATTACCCGATACTACCCATCTTAATTGAGTAGACGAACTATAAGATTGTCCATTATTTCCTAATGTTTCGTATATATCTAAATTTTCAACTTTTATCCAATCATTTGATTTACTGAGTTGTAATAAGGTTAACCACGAATCTGATTCTGAACCTCTTACTTCTAAGACTGCCTCAGAAGTGTTATCACCATTAGGAATTTCTAACAAATAAGAACTTCTATTATACAACCTAATAGATGAAGCACCATCTAAGTTGAATGTCATTGTTAATTCTGATTGAGAATCTGCTGCTGTATTTTCAACAACCAATACTTCTGCTGTATCATCAGTATTCACTTGACTTGTCAAAGAACCATTGCCAGATGTATTGAAATCCATCATAGGCAAAGAAGGAACACCATGAACATAAGAAGTAAGATTAATATCATCCAATCCTCCTATAAAGAAATAAAAAGGAATTGGTAATTGAGGGTTTGGTAATTGTTCTGCACTAACCGTAAAATAGTTTTCATTACCGTATAAATCTCCAGACAAATTCGTCTGAACATCAATGGTATGTGTTCCTGCAGCGGTTAAATCATATATAGAAGCTGTAACATAATTTACCGTATCTCCTGGATTAACCGTTTCGTTAATATTTTCTGTATATAAATTTCCATTAATAACAATATCTAATGGAATTTCAGTAAGTGTATTATTTCCTGCATTTACTATTTGTAATTGAAAACCTGTGGTAGCACTTAAACTAGTAGAAGTATATGCTCTTCCTTTTGAAGGCCCCATTAATTCTAATGAAATAACTTCGACATCATTAGACCAATCACAAGGATAGTTTCCATTTGGAGTAGCTGAAACAGCAACTGTTCTTCTAGAAGTATAATTACCATCATAAACAGCTCTAACTGAGAACCATTCGTCTGTTCCAACATTTAAATCACCTGCTAAATATTCCGTATCAGTTACTGTAGCAATCAACTCCATTTTTTCCGTCCCTAATCTATATACTTCATAAGCTAATGCATCGGTACTTGCCGTCCAATTTAAATGAACATATTGTCCACATTCTGCAGTAGCTGTTACAGTACTAGGTCTGTTTAATACAGAAAAAGCATCGGTAATAAATTCTTCACTTGTGCCTTGTGCTGTTAACTTTAGTTTTACAGCACTGCTATTGATTGCTGGAGTATTCCAAGAAAAAGAAACAGCTGAAGCGTCAATCGTTTCGTTGATTAAATTCCAAGTAGCACCATTATCACTAGAATAATGCAAAGCATAACCAGTTACATTATCAAGATTCGAGGTCCAATTGATATAAATATTTTCGCTTGGTAATAATTTTTGATTTTGTACTGGATAATTAATTTTTAATTCATCTTGATGATTCGTATGATAAGTTATTACAAATTTTTGACTAGCAGCACTCAGCATGTGAGTTCTTACTTTTATTGTGTAATTACCTGCTTGAGGATTATTAATAATGACTTGTTCTCCATTATTCAATCTATCTATTCCTCTAGTAGCAACATCTGCTACATTTGCAGGATTAGGGTTCAATACATAAGGTAGTATTTCTGTTCCATCAGGAGCAACTACTTTTAAATCCAAATCATTGATTAAAGCTTTCACATTAAATATTGTGCTTTCGATATCATTCCAATATAACATAACTCTCAAATCTTTTTGATTAGCTGTTACAGGAATGGTAAATGTAATTTCTTCGCCAACTGATGTTGTTTCACCAAAATCGAATTGGTTATTTTGAATTGCTAAAGCTGCTTTTTCAGCATTTAAGGCTCCATAACCATAGATATAATCTGGTCCAAAATTACCCTTATCATCAGCAGTATTACACATAACAGCTTTGATTAAAGATCCTTTTGGGTTTTCATTATTAATATTTTTATATTGCTCATATAATAGAGTAGCTATTCCGCTAGCATTGGCTGTTGCTCCACTAGAACCTCCAAACCCGCCGTAGTTATAGTTATTACTTGTACTTGTCATTCCAAAACTCAAAGTCACTACTTCAGGTTTAAGACGACCATCCTGAACAGGTCCTTTACTTGTCCAAGGATTATGAACTCCTTCATAATTAATACCACCTACGGTTAGAACGTTTTTAGCAGCTGCATATATTTTTAAAACCGTACCATAACCTTCTGGAAAATCACCACAGGTTGATGTTCCATTATTACCAGCAGCAACACAATGTAATACATCTTCATAGGTATTCATTTGTTGATCCATCAACATACTGTAATATTGGTAAGCACCTGCATCAGTACAACTGAATGATGTTCCATAAGAATTATTGGTAATCACCATTCCATTATTATTATAATATTGATCAATATAATAGAAAATTCTGTAAGTCTTTTGAGTCAAGATATTAGCATCTGGAGCAATTCCTTTATATTTTTCATCTAAATTTCCAGCTGCTCCTATAATACCAGCTACCTTATCTCCATGATCACCATAAGAAGAGTAAGTACCAGCAGCATAATTAATATTTCTTCCTTTAAAGTCAATATGATTCCCTAATTCACCTCCATCACCTACACCAGTTACTACTCCATCTCCTGTTAATCCATATAAATCGGTATTGTGTAAAACTTCAACGTTTCCAAATGAAAGGCTTTTGTCCCCCAGTGGTTCTGGCTCTTCTGTAATAGGTTCAATTGACGCTACTTCAGGCATTGAAGCTAAAGCGTTAATCATATTTGCATTGATTTTCCCTATGGTTAACTTAGAATTATACAGGTTAAATTCATTACTAGATATTCCAAAATCGTTTCTTATATTTTCAACTTGTTCTTCGGATAAATCATCTACAAAAGAAATGGCTATTTCTACTTGCCCTTGCGTAGCTAATTCATTTGAAATTTTTATAGAAGGATCAATTTGATATAATTGATTCTTAAGGTCTGAAGAAATTTTAGATGCTTTACTTTTATCCACCAACACTAAATAGGTTCCATTTACATATTTTCCTCTAATTTGAAAATCACTATTATTTTTGAATTCATGAATATGATTTTCGTCTACACCTAATATTAGTTTATTATTAAATGTAGTAGTTTTAATTAGGTTCTTAAACCTTTCGTTGCTTTGTCCAAAAGCAAGGTTAAAAGAAAAACAAAATGTCAAGAGTAAAAATAGTAAGTTGTATTTAGTTTTGGTATAAGTTATCATTTTATATAGTATGATTTTGAATTTTACTTGAATAAACCCATTCGGCTATTACCACATATTCAAAACCAATGCCAAAAAAAGACAAGCACCTTTATTTAAACCAATTCAATTGTGACATAGTATTTTTACAATATTAAAGATTCCATAAATTTTTCCATTTTTTTTCTTGCTAAAGAAGGACTGCATGAATAATTATTAATTATTATAGAAAATGATAACCAATCTCCATTAGATGCTAATGCATAACCAGTATAAGACCTTACTCTTTCCATATAGCCTGATTTAGCGTATATTTTTCCTTTTGCAGGAGAATTTTTAAACATATAAGATAGTCCCCCTTTTTCCCCTGATATTGGTAGCGTAGATTTATAAATTTTAAACATATTATTATCATTTGCAAGAATGCTTAAAATATCTGTAAATATTTGAGGAGAGATGGCATTCTTTGGAGACAATCCACTTCCATCTTTTAAAAAACAAGCACCTAATTCTACACCTCTTGATTGCCAATATTCTTTTATTTTTTCTAAACCTTTTTCTAAACTACCAATGCCTGTTTTTTCATAAGCAATTATTTTTACAAAAGCTTCGGCATAAAGATTAATACTCTTATCATGAGTAGCATTTATAATATCTTTTAATGGTAAAGAATAGTGCGTATATATTTTTTTCTTCTTAAGTTTTTGAGAATTATTGAGTAAGGTTAATTCTAGTACTGAAGTAGCCAAATGAGATGTTTTCACATCATTCATTTCTAATGATTCTAAAAGCAAAGATGCGAATGTAAAAGCAGGGTCAGGCATACTTCCTTTCACGACAAATTCTCCATTACCTATTGGAATAGTTCCTCTTAAAAAACGGGTATTTTGATAGGGTACGCCATAGATATAACACTGGTCACCACTCCCCTTTGCAGCAGAACTCAATTCATTAATAAACAACAAGTTAGGAATATATGGTTTTGTTTTAATTACTTGTGGCTTTGCATTTAATTGAGATGTTTGTTGTAAATATAATTCATAAGAATTAGCATTAATATTTAAACCGAAACAACCTGCTCCATAATAATTGCCCATATCTTCCCAAATCCAAGTTGGAGGAACAGCTGCATTATCAAATGTACTTGCATCTCCTATAATCTTTCCTTTAATTTCTTTAATGCCCTGTCCCTTAATTGCTTGTACAAAAAGCTGGAGTATTTCTTCAGTAGATTTATTTCCTTGAGGTAAAGATGCACCTAAAGATGGGTCACCATATCCTTTTATATAAATATTACCATTGAGTACTCCCTCATTATCAATCTCACCATCGTATAATAATTCCGTTTTAAATGTATAATCTGCCCCTAGTAAATTAATAGCACTCGCAGTAGTAATTATTTTTACAGATGAAGCGGGGCATAAACTTTTATTGGCATTATAATTTAGTATATTTTTTCCAGTAGTCACATTTTTTACAGAAATGGCGATACTAGCATAACTCATTGCCTCATCATTAGTCAATACTTCTTTAGCTTGTTCTAAAGATTTTTGTGCTACGATATTACCTATTGTGTAAGTTAAAAATATTAGCAAAACAACTATTCTCCTTGAAATATTAAGCATCATAAACTTTATTTTTATTATAA
>JAHDBK010000274.1 GCA_020630455.1 Saprospiraceae bacterium | reverse complement strand
TAATTTAGCTTCAAAGCCTTGTTAATCTTTTGATTAGCAAGGCTTTTGTTTTTTTATAGGAGCTTACTCAATAACATATAAAGTTAGATCGACCCCGTTTAAAATACAAAAGTCAGACAGTGTCTGACTTTTTGCACTTTAATTATTTTGTTAACTTTTTACCCTATCTTTTATAATCAATTTCTTCAAAACCCATTATGAAATATCTCATGCGTAAATCCCAACAGAACAACTTTAATAAAATCTTAGTTAGCTTATAGTATAGAGCAAAACAATAACTGTACATATAAGGTTAGTAACTAATCCAAGAGAATAAAAATGATTATATTTACTATCTTTGAACTTGGTTACATCACAACAATTAATTTTGAATGAAACTCAAAGAAATATTTATCAAGAATTTTAGGGGTATTAAAGAACTTAATATCCAACTAGGGCATTCTACAACTATTTTAATTGGCGAAAATAATACAGGGAAAACTACGATTTTAGAAGCAATTAGAATAGTGCTTGATAGGCTAAGAACATCAAAACACAATATTTTTACAGAACATGATTACTTTTCCGAAAATGCCCAAGGAGGTTTGGATAATGAGATATTAATCGAATTATGGTTTAAAGAAGAAAATGAAAATGAATGGCTCGAAGAAATAACTCAAGTAGAATTAGAAGGGATTGCTCAACTTGATTTAATTACTAATTTATATTCTATTGGCATAAGATTAAAAAGTTCTTATGATAGGAATGAAAAAATATCAGTTCCATCATGGTTTTGGCTAGGCAATGATAAAAGCGAGTTGCGAGAAATCAATTCTAATCATACAACTTTCTTCAAAATCGTTCAATTTTTCTACTTGGATGCTTTGCGAGATGCGAATTCTTCCTTTTCAAGTCGTTCTCTTTTTTGGAAAGAATTTTTGAAATTAAAACTAACACCTCAACAAGAAACTACATTTACTCAACAGCTACAAACACTAAACAACACAATACTTTCATCAGATTCCAAAGTTGGTGAATTAAAAAATAAACTAGATAGCCTACCTTCTGTAGTCTCTAATGATATAGGAAATGTATCTATTCAAGCATTTCCTGAAAAGCCGTGGGATTTGAGTAATAAAGCTACATTAATGATTACTTCAACTGGTAGCCAAGTAAAATTACCACTAAAACGATTTGGGCAGGGCACACAAAGTTTATCAGTTTTAATGTTATTTAAAGCTTATGCTGAAATACTAATGCAACGAAATACTCACGAGCAAGCATTTTCCATTTTGGGCTTAGAAGAGCCAGAGGTTCATCTTCACCCACAAGCAGTTCGTTCACTTTGGAATTTCTTACAAGATGAGCTTCTTCAACAAAAAATCATTTCTACCCATTCCACCTTTTTTATTCAAGAAGCAGACTTGAAAAGTCTAAGACTTTTAAAAAGAGAAGATAATATTGTTAAAGTATATGCGATACAACAAACTTTTGAAATACAATTAGCCTATAACCCTCAAATAGAAAGCTTTTGCAGTAGCAACTCCAATTTTACTTATCAACGAATTGGAACAAGTGGGGAATTAATACTAAATGGTTTCTTGACAGAGCAAAACTTTAGTACACTTAACGGTATCTACAGTGGAGATGTAACGGCTTTACAAGCCATTACAGATTTAAAAGCTAAATCAGCTATTTACTTATCTGATGATGATTTACTAGACTTAAAATATTATACGGAACGAATTAGAGGAGAAATATTTTTTGCCAAAGGATGGTTGCTATGTGAAGGTCAAAGTGAGTATTTAATATTGAGGTATTTTGCTAAGTTAATGAATAAAGATTTTGATAAAACTGGTATATCTGTTATTGACTATAAAAATAATGGTTCTGCGGCATTATTTATTCAGTTGGCTAAACATTTTAATATGCCTTGGTTATTAATTTCAGATAGTGACCAAGCATATAGTGATACTGAAAGAGAAATCTTAAGAAGACGCATTCCTCAATCTGATATTGATAGTTTTGTTAAGACTTATTCTACATCTAATACTGACATTGAGAAATTTTTATATGATACTGGATTCAGGGATGATTATTTGAGTATTCTGACAGAACACTTAACATTTACTACAACGATTAATTCAAGAAATTTTGGAAAATTAGTTGACAGAAAAAATGCAAGATTAATTTATAAAAGTGATCATTCTTCTGAAATTAGGATAAGCATATCAAGTAATATTGAAATTGTTATTTTAGATGCTGATGTGCAATTTCAAAACTTGTACGACCAAATTTTGCGAAAAAACTCAGGGGTAAATATTAATTCGTTAAAAGCTAGTGCTGATTTTTCGATTCAAATAGAACAAGAGATTTTAAGAGCAAAAGTCGCAAATATTAATTATGAACTTTGGAAAAATCAAGATAATACTTATCGGCTAGGAATTTTTGTGCATGGCCAAACTGAGGAGATTATTTCTAGCCATAGTGATTATGATAGTCTACTTCGTTATTGTGTTATCAAATTAATAAAAAAACAAAAAATCTTGATTCCTCAAAAGCTAATTCGTAAATTGCAGCAAGAAGGAACTACTGACGACCGTATTCCACAGTTCTTTAAAGACCGTATAAATGAAATTTTAAATTTGATATGATAAAGACTTCAACAACAGACAAAACCATCCAATTAAATATTGCACAACAAGCTGTTTTAACATCAAGTGAAAAGCGGATTCTTGTTTTAGCTGGGCCAGGTGCGGGTAAAACTTTGGTTTTAAAAGAATGGATTAAGCAAAAACTATCTACGGATGAAAGAAAATCTTATAAAATACTAGGGTTAACATTTACGAATAAGGCTGCTAATGAAATGAGTGTAAGATTAGCAGACGATATTGAAGGATATTTCAAGCGGATTAATCTTATGACGTTTCATGGTTTTGGTGCTAGAATATTAAGACAGTATGGTTACTATTTGGATATTCCAACTGATTTTGCTATTTGTAATGATGAAGATGAACAAGTAGAAATATTAAAAGTTGGCTTAAAAAAAGCAGGTATTCGTGAAGTGTTTAATTGGAAAAACTGTCTTAAAGCTATTTCAGCGGTTAAAAAAGATGGAAATACTGCTCTCTCTAACAATCAAATAAATGTCATTTATAAAGCCTATGAGTCAGAACTAAAAGTAAGCGGATATTTAGATTATGATGATTTGCTTTTAAAGTCATATAAACTTTTAAAAAAGTATCCTGCACTAAGCAAACATTACCAAAAAACTTATTCGTATATTTGTATTGATGAGCTTCAAGATACCAATACAATGCAATACAAAATATTAGAACTCATTATTAATGAGGAAACTAATTTACTAACTGTTGGCGACGATAATCAAGTAATTTACGAATGGAATGGGGCAGATTATAAAAGACTAAAGAATTTTAAGGACAAATACAAACCACATATTATTCATTTACCAGTTAATTATCGTTGTCCTGAAGAAATTGTGCAAGTTAGTAATAAATTAATGACCCAAAATAAGTTTCGTTTAGAACCTTTCACACCTAATAAAGCCTATTCATCAAAAGGAGAAGTAATTTTTAAAAAATTTGATAAATTTAAAGAAGAAATATTATGGATAGCTGAAAATATTTTAGAGAAACATCAACAAAATTTAGGACAAGTTACTATTTTAGCTCGTAGAAAAAAACTGCTTGATAAAGTAACTGGAATGTTTCAAAGTAAACAAATAGCTTATAAACTTCATTTTAGAAAAGGTGAGTTTATTAGCGCTCCCGTTGCATGGTTAAATGCCGTTTTGCATCTTTTTAATTCTCCAAATCGCAAACGTTCGATGAAGAGAGTAATTGGCACTTTTAACCAAATAGCCAATTTAAACATTGATTTTGCAACAATAAAAAAAGGCAAACAAAAAAATGAAAATACAAGTCTTTTTTCTGTTTGGCTTGAAGAAGTAAATCAACAGCTGAATGATAGTGGAAATAATTTTAAAGAAATCATACAATTACTAGAAAATCAATTAAGTATAAAAACTTATAAATCTTTTTATATCAAACTTTTTAACTGGTTCGATAATTTAGAAAAAGAAAAATCAAAAGAAACTATAAAAAAACTGATTTACAGCTACGATGAATACAAAGAAGAAAAAATGGTTTGGAATAAATTATCAAACGAAATTTTTGAACGTTTAGGTAGTGACATTCCTTTAAGTACCTTTTTACAAGAATTATCCCTATGTACTAAAGAAACACCTGCTAAACCCGAAGAAGTAAACCTGATGACTATCCATGCTGCCAAAGGGCAAGGTTTTGAACATGTATATTTAATTGGAATGGTAGATGATGAGCTTCCTTCCTATTATGCATTAAAAAGTAATAAGCAAGATGCAATAGAAGAAGAACGTAGAAATTGCTATGTAGCCATAACTAGAGCATCAAAAACCTTAACAATCACCTGTGCTAAAAATTACTCTGGATGGGCTAAAAATCCATCTCGTTTTCTTAGAGATATGGAGTTAATTTAAAATAAAAACCAGAATCCTTATGTCCCAACTCCTACAAAACATCATCCAACTCATCAACCAAAACAAACAACAGTTAACGCTAGAGGTTAACAATACATTAGCCTTGTTAGAGTGGCAAGTTGGGAAGCATATTAATGAAACGATACAGCAATACAAACAAGTAGCTAGTAAACAAGAAATTATTACTGCCTTTTCTAAGCATTTATGCCTACACTATGGACAAAGTTTTGACGCAAAAAATCTAAAGCGGATGCTGCAGTTTGCAAAAGACTTTTCCCTACCAGAAATTGCCACTAATACACCTTCATTAATCTACACCTTCAAAGACCCCTACTTCCTAGATTTCCTAGGCTTAAAAGATGGGTATCTTGAAACAGATTTAGAAGCAGCAATTCTTAAAGAATTGGAGTTATTTATCCTAGAACTAGGTATTGGCTTTACTTTTGTAGCCCGCCAAAAAAGAATAATTATTGATGGAGAAGACTTTTATTTAGACCTACTATTCTACCACCGCAAATTACGCCGCCTCGTTGCCATCAAACTCAAAATTGGCAAGTTTAAAGCCGCCTACAAAGGACAAATGGAATTATACCTTAAATAACTCGCTAAACACGACCGACAAGAGGGGGAAGAATTGCCTATTGGTTTAATACTTTGTGCCGAAGCAAGTTCCGAACAAATTGAATTATTGGAAATGCACAAAGACGGGATTTTAGTCGCAGAATACTGGACCGAACTGCCTCCCAAAAAACAACTAGAACAGAAAATTCACGAAGCTTTAATTACTGCTAGAGAACGAATTGCTAGAAAAAAATTAACGTAACAAATCTTTATATCTAATAATTAACAAAATAGCCTAGCTAGTTATTCTAGTAATTAACCATTCAATATACAGAGAAGACACCAAAAGAAAAACTAATATTTTGCTTTGTAAATCAGTGAGAAACAAAATGAAAAAAACTTTTGAATCACCATATTTTAATACAATGATTCAAAAGCTTTAACTAAAGATACTAACAGTTTTTATTTACATTTCTTAATACCTAACCCCAGGCATCCCAATAACACTCGCATTCGGTACATACAAGTTAAAATCAGCTACGGTTACATTGCCATCCAAGTTAAAATCACCTGCT